>JAVBYK010000274.1 GCA_030824095.1 bacterium | reverse complement strand
CCCTTGCGGAACCAGTTCACGCAATAGATCTTGGGCAGGGTGTGGCCGGATTCTTCGAGCTTGTGCTCCATGTCCAGCCAGTGCTGGAAGTAGTCGCTCATGTTGTAGCCGCAGAATGGCAGCATGGCGAACGGGTCGCGGCGCACCACGCCCATCTGGCCCACGGCGGCGGCGGTGGTCTCGCTACCCATGGTGGCGGCCATGTACACGCCTTCCATCCAGGTGCGGGCTTCGGTTACCAAGGGCACCGTGGTGGAGCGGCGGCCACCGAAGATGAAGGCGTCAATCGCCACACCATTGGGGTTGTCCCACTCGGGGTCCAGCGCCGGGTTGTTGGTGGCAGCCACCGTGAAACGCGAATTGGGGTGGGCAGCCTTGGCGCCGGTTTCCTTGGCTATTGCCGGAGTCCAGTCCTTGCCTTGCCAGTCGATCAGGTGATCGGGCAGGCCGCCACCGTCCTTCTCCATGCCTTCCCACCAGACGTCGCCGTCATCGGTCAGGGCCACGTTGGTGAAGATCACGTTCTTGTCCAGGCTGCGCATGCAGTTGGGGTTGGTGTGCATGTTGGTGCCGGGGGCCACGCCGAAGTAACCGGCTTCGGGGTTGATGGCGTACATCTTGCCGTCGGCATGGGGCTTGACCCAGGCGATGTCGTCACCAATGGTGGTGACCTTCCAGCCAGCGAAACCGGCTTCGGGCGGCACCAGCATGGAGAAGTTGGTCTTGCCGCAGGCGCTGGGGAAGGCGGCAGCGACGTGGTATTTCTTGCCCTGGGGATTGGTCACGCCCAGAATCAGCATGTGCTCGGCCAGCCAGCCCTGGTCGCGGCCCATGTTGGAGGCGATGCGCAGCGCAAAGCACTTCTTGCCCAGCAGCGCATTGCCGCCGTAGCCGGAGCCATAGGACCAGATTTCGCGGGTCTCGGGATAGTGCACGATGTACTTGGTCTTGTTGCAGGGCCATTTCACATCGGCCTGGCCGGCTTCCAGCGGTGCGCCCACGGTGTGCACGCAGGGCACGAAAGTACCGTCCACGCCCAGCACGTCGTACACGGCCTTGCCCATGCGGGTCATGATGCGCTGGTTCACTGCCACGTAGGCGCTGTCGGACAGCTCAATGCCGATGTGGGCAATGTGCGAACCCAGCGGGCCCATGGAGAACGGCACCACATACATGGTGCGGCCCTTCATGCAGCCGTCGAACAGGGCCTTTTCGCCGTCCTTGCCGGTTTGCAGCAACTTGCGCATGTCGGCGGGAGCCATCCAGTTGTTGGTGGGGCCTGCATTCTCTTTCTGCTCGGAGCAGATATAGGTGCGGTCTTCCACGCGGGCCACGTCACTGGGGTCGGAGCAGGCCAGGAAGGAATTGGGGCGCTTGGCGGGGTTGAGCTTTTTGAAGGTGCCACCGTCCACCAGTTGCTGGCACAGGCGCTGGTATTCCTCTTCCGAACCGTCGCACCAGTAGATGGCAGCGGGTTTGGTCAGTGCGGCCATGTCGGCCACCCAGGCAATCAGCTTGGGATTCTTGACGTAGCTGGGCGTGTTGAGATTCAAGCCCTGCATCACGGGTGCGTTCATAAGTAAGCTCCTAGTTTGAAAATCGTCTTTTCAAAATGAAAGTGGTGCTTTGACTTTGAGAAAACGGCTTCCAGCCAACTACGGATGCGTGGATCCCGATGTGTCGCACGGAAAAGTGGGGCAGGTCCGCTATTTTATGAATCGGTACCGTGGTTACATGTAAGACTCACGCAAAATCCATGCAAAACTTGCATGGGGTTATGCATGCTTTGGGATGACATCCTGCTACCAGAGATGGCGGACGCGCGCCAAAGCCTGCGCGGTTGGCGCAAGCAGGCGAATGACTTGAGGGGAGTGGTTTCGGGCCGTCAAGCGGGCAAAGTGCCGCGGGGCCCCGGGAAAACGCAGGGAGTTTCTGGCGCTCAGGCCATAGACACTGCAATAAAGGCCAGCAAAAAGATCAGCACACCGCCCACGACCGGCAGCACAAAGGGAATCAGCGGAACAATGGCTTCAACCGGGTCGACGGCCTGGCCGGGCGCATGGGAAGTAGGTGCGGACATGGGGGTTCTTTCAATACAGGATGGAAATTGCGGCTGATTCTACCGAGAAGGCTGTTTTCTTGCTGGGAAGGGCTGCCGCCCTAGCCGAGTTGGGCGTCAAAGCCGGCCCGGTGCAACACCTCCAGCACCTCGGTCACATGGGCATGGCCCCGGGTCTGCACGACCAGCTCGATCTCGGCGTTTTGCACGGAGAGCGTCGTGAAGGCGCGCTGGTGGTGCACCTCTTCAATATTGGCACCGGCCTCGGCCACCATCGCGGTGATGCGCGCCAGCGAGCCCGGCACGTCGCGTGCGCCAACGCGGATGCGCGCCAACCGCCCGGCGCGGACCATGCCACGCTCGATGATGGCCGCCAGCAGCAGTGGGTCGATGTTGCCGCCGCACAGCACCAGGCCGACGCGTTTGCCTTTGAAGCGTTCCGGGTATTTCAGCAGGGCCGCCAGGCCGACGGCGCCAGCGCCTTCGACCAGCGTCTTTTCCACCTCCAGCAGCATCACCAGAGCCTGTTCGATGTCGCCCTCGTCCACCAGCAGCAGGTCATCGACGCGCTGGCGGATGATGGCCATTGGAATCTGTCCGGGTGTGCCCACGGCGATGCCTTCGGCAATGCTGCTGGTGCCCTGCGG
>JAVBYK010000092.1 GCA_030824095.1 bacterium | reverse complement strand
TTGATGATGCCCAAGAGGTTTTCTCCCGAGCGGTGGACTTTTTCGATGTAGTTGCGCTGTTTCTTGTCCAGGTTGGTTTGCAGGGCCAAATGCGACATGCCGATGATGGCGTTCATCGGGGTGCGGATTTCGTGGCTCATGTTCGCTAGGAAGTCGCTCTTGGCTTTGGTGGCGTCGTTGGCCTTTTGCTTGGCCTCTTCAAGGTCCTCCAGAATATTCAGCATGGCCTTGCGGGTGCGGTCCGACTGTTTGATCTGGTCCTGCAGCGATTGCACGGCATGGTGGTTCTGGGCCATTTCGTCCTGGATCTTCATGACATCGCCACGGGCACGGGCCGCACTGTCCTGCAACTGCCGGAACAAGCCAAATTGGCGACTCTGGTATTCGTAGGCCGACTCCCACTGGTGCAGTGCGGCATGGACCTGCGCACGTTCACCGGTGTATTCCAGCGCATAACCTGGTTCGGACGCCGCATCCACATACGACTCCACCTGGCGTAGCACCTCCAGCGCCTGCGGGGCGTGACCGGTATTGCGCTCAATGAAACTCAGAATCGTACTGAACTGCAGAGCCAAGGCCTTGGCGGGATCCGCGCCCAAAAAGATGCGCGCCTTTTCAATGTGCACGCGTGCACCATCCCAGTCCGCACAACGCGAACAGGCCTTGGCAAAGGCACACCAAAACCCGAATGCGACCGACGTCCGCACTGCAGGAAGTTGCGTCTCATAGTTCCCAAAGGCCTGTGCCAGACCCAGGGCCGATTCGTGGCGCTGCAGCGCGATGTTGCAATTGATCAGACTCGTGCGGACCATCAAGGTCGTTTCGGTCATGGGGAGTGCGCTCAGGACCGAATCGGCCTGCGCCAGCATGTCGGCCGCGTCTTCGTGGTTGCCCTTGGCGCTTTGCAACTCGCCGATATTGTTCAACACACGGGCCAAGGTGCGCGGCGACTGGATGAGCCGAGCCGCATCCAAGGCCCGGTAGAACAGGCGCAGTGCCTCGTCGAGGTCGCCCATTTCGTACCGGCTCACACCCAGCAGGTTGTAGGCCAGAAACTTGTCGATAGGCGGGGCGTTCCTGATGTCCGCCGCCCAGTCGGCCAGTTTCTCCACCACCGTCGCCGGCGCTTGGGCGTAGCCCGACCACAATGCCACGCAATACGCCGCGCGCAGGTTCAACAGCGGGTCATGCAAAGCCGCACACTGCTGTTGGAACGCTCGCCGTTCGGCATCGCTGGCCTCCTGCTTGCCCAGGCGGGACGCGCAGCACCACAGTGCCAGAGTGGCGTAGGCCGCCTGGCTTTCATCCTGGGCGGCCTTGGCCGCGGTAAGGACCCGCTCGGCCAGTTGATAGGCGGCGGCCGAGTCTTCCACCTGCAACACCCAAAGGTTGTCATCTCTTGGTTGATCAGGAGTAGCCATCATTCGACGATCCGGTATTTGGGCGCCAGGCCGTCTTCAGCCAGCAGGGAGTTGACTTCGCCCTTGAGCTCAATCATGCGTTCTTCACGGTCAATGGTCAGTCGGTTGAAGCGCTCCAGCTCCTCCATCCGCTCCACCAGCTGTGCTTCCGCCAGCTTGGCCGCCGTGACATCCACCGTGACGCCATACATATCGGTCGGTGTGCCGCTGGCGTCGCGAACCACCTGTCCCATGGCATGGACCCATACCACCTGCCCGTCGACTGGCCGCTTATAGGCATACACCGCGTCGTAGCGTGGCACCGTTCCGGCCAATGCCGCGTTGAAGTTTTCAAAGGTGCGTGTTGCGGCCTCCTTGTCACCGGCCTCCACGTTGGCGAACCAGTGGTTCATCAGGTGGTAACGCCAATCGGGCTGCGGCGGGTCGCCGAAGATGGCGGCTGCCCGCGCGGAGGAGTTGTAAAACTCGTCACCCGTATTGAGCGGAATATGCCAGTGCCCGGCATGGGTCAGGTCCAACGCCTGATCACTCAGGAAGTTGGCCATGCGCAGCTTTTCCTCGGCCGCCCTGCGCTCCGTGATGTCACGGAACACAACCACGGTTCCCACCAATGCCCCATCCTTGTAGACCGGGGTGGTCGAATACTCGACGGGCAGCGCGGTTCCATCCTTGCGCCACAGCACCTCGTTGTCCACCGTGCGCGCCACACCGTCAACGGATGTGAGGTACATGGAGCATTCGGCGCGGGGAAAGTGCCTTCCGTCCGGGTAGGTGTGGTGCATCAGCACGTGCATATTCTGACCCAGCAACTCGGCTTCAGAGTAGCCCAGCAGCGCCGAGACAGCGGGATTGACGAACGAGAGCTGACCTTCTGCATCAAGCCCCACGATGCCGTCGTTGACCGATCCCAGAATCAGGCGGCTGCGCTCTTCCAGTGCGGCCATGCGGTCTTCCGCGGCTCTGCGCTCGGTGATGTCGCGCACGGATGCGCACACATTGGAGCCCCTGCCGCCCACGGTCGGCAACTTGGACAACCCCACTTCCACTGCAAAGCTGGAGCCGTCCCGGCGGACACCCCGCAGTTCGCGGGTGAGGCTGCCCATGGCCCGGACGCCGCCGCTGCTGGCATAGCCTTCGCGCAGGCCCACATGGGCGCCGCGCACCGCTTCCGGCACCAGAACCTCAATGGCGTGGCCTGGCAACTCGCCCTCGCCATAGCCAAACATGGCTTCCAGCGTGGGGTTGGCGAGCGTGATGATGCCGCGCTCGTTGCACACCAGCATGCCGTC
>JAVBYK010000431.1 GCA_030824095.1 bacterium | reverse complement strand
TGAGGGGGCTGGGGGGAGGGGGACCGTGAGGAATCCGCCTGCAAGGCAAGACGCCTATCGGGTGATGACGACCTTCTGGTACAGCCCGCCGAAGTAGGTCTGTTTCTCGATCTTGGAAATCTTCACATCAGCGGGAAGCCAGTCCACGATCTGGCCATTCCACAAATCCATGGCAAAGGGCTCCAGCGTAGTGAGAATGGGCACCATCAGGTAGCGAAACGGGCTGGCCGCGACCGGCTTGTGGTAATCCACAAAGATCAGCTTGCCACCCGGCTTGGTCACGCGCAGCGCCTCGGCAATGGTCTTGCGGCGCACATCGGCCGGCTGCTCATGCAACAAAAAGAACACCACCACGGAGTCGTGGCTGCCATCGTCAAAGTGCAGGTCAGTTGAGTCCTGCAACAGCGCATTCACATGCTGCGGATTGCTGAGCTTGGCCTGCAGGTTCTTGATCTGGATCGGCGCCACGTCGATCACGTCCACACTGCCCTGCGGTCCCAGCCGGCGCACCAGGTGCTCGGTGAAGTCACCATAGACGCAGGCTACCTGCAACACCCGACCGTTGATGACCTCGCCCATTTCCTGCAGGGCAGCATCGCGCAACTTGGCGAAGTTGCCCCAGAGAATCAGGTTGACCAGCCACTGGCGCTCAAAAATGTGCACCGCGCGGGGATGCAGATAAGCCCACCAGTAGGTGTTGTGCAAATACTCGGGAATGACTGCGGGCGTCAATGAACGCCCGGGGCCAATGGCCTGCAATGTTTCTGTTTGTGCGATGGCTGCAGTTTCTTTTGGACTCACAAATGAACCTTAATAATTCAGATACGCAGGAGGTACAGCGCCGTCAGGCCAGTTCCTGCCGCTGCCACCAAGTAGACCACGACAGCGACGATGGCGTCCTGGCGAAGGCCAAAATCATGCAGGGTCACCCGCAGGCGGTGGGCGGCATGCCACAGGAACAGCGTGATAACCCCCAGCAGAAACACCTTGCCCAGCCAGTTGGCGGCAAAGGCGTGCAGATTGGCGTAGCTCAGCAGGCTGGGCGGATGCCCCATGGCCAGCAACAGGAACAGCAGCGCCAGCACCGGCGCCAGGAATGCTGCCAGCGTGCCACCGGCGGCAAACAGGCTCCAGAAAATGGGTTTGTTCGACTTGGCCATGGCTACAGTACTCCCGCAAAGAACAGCACGACCAGCGAGGCCACGATCCACACCGCATAGTGGGCGCCCACAATGTATTTTCCGGCCAGGAACTCCTCACCGATTTGCACTGGCAGCGCCTTGGGTGTGACGTTGAACCAACTGGTGGCGTTGTGCAGCGCAAACACCAGCACCAGGATCAGGCCCAGAATGCTCAGCGGCCCCTGCAGTGCGGCAACGAAGGAATCGTACGCCGCCTGCCCCTTGGACAGGCGCTCCAGCGCGCACACCATCAGCAGCGCAAAGGCGCCAATGAAGACACAGGTGACCTCGCGCGACATGTAGCGCATGTAGCGCGGGTGCTTGAGCCACCAGCCGGTCTTGGAGACCGGGCGGACAAAGGGTTTGCGACTCATTTCGAACCTCCGGGTAACAGATGTTCCTTGAACCAATCCAGCGTGCTGGCCACCTTGACCTGCTGCAGCGCGCCAGCCGGGTCCACCGCCTTGGGGCAGACCTCGGAGCAGGCACCGACAAAGGAGCATTCCCACACCCCCTCGTTGGTGGCAATCACTTCCTGGCGCTCATCACGCCCGCCGTCGCGCGAGTCCAGGTTGTAGCGGTGCGCCAGCGTGATGGCGGCCGGACCGATGAACTGGGGCTGCAGGGAGTATTCCGGGCAGGCCGCATAGCACAGCATGCAGTTGATGCACATGGAGAACTGGCGGTATTTCATCAACTGCGCCGGTGTCTGCTTGTATTCGCCTTCGGAGATGGGCCTTTTATCCTTGGGGATCAGGTAGGGCTTGACGCGCTTGAGCTTGTCGATGAAGTCATCGGCGACGGTCACCAGATCGCGCTCGATCGGGAAGTTGGCCAGGGGCTCAACCCGTATCACCTTGCCGACGTAGTCGCGCAGGAAGGCGTGGCAGGATAGCTTGGGCTCGCCATTGACCATCATGCCGCAGCTTCCGCACACCGCCATGTGACAGGACCAGCGGAAATTCAGGGTGGGGTCGATGCGCTCCTTGACCGCTGTGAGGGCATCCAGCACCACCCACTCTTCGTTGCACTCCACCTCGTATTGCTGGAAGTGGGGCTCACTGTCCTTCTCGGGGTCGTAGCGCAGGACATCCAGTTGGACCAGACGCTTTTTCAATTCAGTCATTTGTGGTCTCCTGAATAGTCCCGCACGCCCGGTGGCGACTTGGTGATCACCACATCCAGGTAGTCCACGCGGGGGGTATCCGCTCCCTGGTAATAGGCCATGCTGTGGCGCAGGTAGTCTTTGTCGTCACGCTCCACATAGTCCAGCCGCTGGTGTGCGCCGCGCGATTCCTTGCGGGCCAGCGCACACACGGTCAACGCCGCAGCGCAGTCGAGCATGGAACCCAACTCCAGCACCTGGAACAGGTCGGTGTTGAACACGTTGCTCTTGTCGTGCAGCGTCACACGCTGATAGCGCTGGCGCAACTCGGCAATCTTGGTCACCGCCTCCTGCAGACCCTGCTCCGTGCGGTACAGGCCACAGTTCTTCTCCATGGTGTCCATCATTTCCTTGCGCAGGCCGGACATGGA
>JAVBYK010000221.1 GCA_030824095.1 bacterium | reverse complement strand
ATGGTGACCGCATTGTTGGTGTGCTGCACCACCCGGGCCAGGCGGTCCAGATCGTTGGTCATGCGCTCGGCCAGGCGCTGTGCCCGCAGCCGCCCCACCGCCAGCAACCACACCGTCAATGCGCCCAGCATGCTGGCCAGGGCGCCGACCACACCGGCCAGGGCCAGACTGGAGCGGTCCTGCATCGCATGGAACGCGGGTGTGCTGCGCATGCGCAACAGCAGCGTGCGCCCGCCCACGGTGATCGGGCGCACGGCGCTCAGTGGCACCTGGCTGCTGGGCGTGGCATCGGGAGCACCCGCCAGCGAGTCGTACAGCAGGTTGCCGACCTGGGTGACATCCCCGTCGAACAGCTTCAGGTGGAGGGCGTTGTCGGCCACACCGGCCAGCCCGGCAAACAGCTCGGAAACGATCATCGGCGAATACAACAAGCCAACCAGCGCATTCTGGCGTTGCGACGCGGTCCCGGGATCGGACCCGCGCCGGTACACCGGCAGCACATACAGGAGACCCGGAGAGTTCTGGCCGTCCTGCACCAATACGATCCTGCCGCTCAAGGCGGGATCGCCGCTGTTCATGGCACGCTCCACCGCCTCGCGGCGCACCGCTTCCTGCCCCAGGTCGAGCCCAAACGCGGCCCAGTTGTCCACAATCGGTTCAATGAACTTGATGACAAACAGGTCCGCTGCGTTGCCCTGGGTATGGACTTCGAATTCGGGCGCGTCGTCGGCGCGCTCCTTGGCCACAAAACGCGCCAGCTCGTCGCGCTGCACCCGGGCAATGAAGCCGAAACCGCGGATGCCGGGGAAGTCGGTCGCCAGCTCGCGCGCCTCCACATAGTTCTGGAATTCGCGCCGGGAAATGAAATCGCTGGCCGCATAGACACCGCGCGCACCCTTCAGCCCGGCCAGAGACAGGTTGAAGCGGCGCTTGACCTCGGCCTCCACCCGCTCGGCGCTGCGCTCGAACATGAACTGCGAAACCTGGTCCAGGTCGTGCTTGAGCCACAGCACCAGCCCCACCGTGGCGAGCACACCGATGAGCTGGGCAGCGGCAGTCATGCCCACGGCGGCCCGAATGCTGAAGCGGCGCTGGGTGTCCTGTCGATTGGCGGAACCGGGCGGCGACAAGGGCCGGCGCAGGGCCGTCATGCAGCGCCAGTAGACACTGGGGCCCGCCAGGAAAATCAGCAGGGAGACATCGACCAGCCCCTCGGCCATTCCTGTCAGCCCGGGGACCAAGGTCGGCAGAATCAGCATGACCAGGGTTTCCGACAACCCGATGATCAGGATGATTTCAGCAAAAAGGCGTACCGGATTGAAGGGGTTCTTCATGCCGTCGGGGCAAAGAGGGGCCACACCACGCGGTGACCGGGCCCTCAGGATAGCAGAGGCGTTTCGATTGCGACAGGAATCGCTACACCACGCCCTGGCCGCGCAGCGCCGCTATCGCCTGAGCGTCCAGTCCCAGGCCGGCCAGCACCGCATCGGTATGCTCGCCCAGCGCCGGCGGCCGCCGGTGGCGCACCGGTGGTGTGTCCTGCAGCCGCAGCGGACTGGCCACGGTTGCTATTGATTTAATAGCTACTTGTGTAGTATCGACGAGGGCTAGAGGCTGATTTAGCACCAAACCCCGGGCCTGGACCTGGGCGTCGGCAAAGGCCTGGCCGACCGTGTTGATAGGGCCACATGGCACGGCCTTGTCTTCCAGCAGTGCAATCCACTGCGCCGTGGTGCGGGTGCGGGTCACCGCCTCCATGGCCGGGACCAGGCTCTCGCGGTTGGCCACGCGCAAGCTGTTGCTCGCAAAACGCGCGTCCGCCGCCCACTGCGGCTGATCTGCCGCCGCGCAGAAGCGGGCGAACTGGCCGTCGTTGCCAATCGCCAGCAGCATGGCGCCGTCCAGAGTGGGAAAGTCCTGGTACGGCGCAAGGCTGGGGTGGCTGTTACCCTGGCGCCGGGGCACCTTGCCGGTATTCAGAAAACCAGCCGCCTGGTTGGCCAGGATCGCCATGCCCACATCCAGCAGCGCCATGTCGATGCGCTGGCCCACGCCGGTGCGGTGGCGCACTTCGATGGCGGCCAGGATGGCGCTGCAGGCGTAGACGCCGGTGAACAAATCGGTCAACGCCACGCCCACGCGCTGCGGACCGCCGCCCGGTGTGCCGTCGGCACGGCCGGTGATGTCCATCATGCCGGTCATGGCCTGGATCATCAGGTCATACCCGGCGCGCTCGGCATACGGTCCGTCCTGGCCGAAACCGGTGATGGAGCAGTAGATCAGGCGTGGGTTCAGGGCCTTGAGGCTCTCATAGTCCAGCCCGTACTTGGCCAGACCGCCGACCTTGAAGTTTTCTACCAGCACATCACTCTGCAGCGCCATTTGGCGGATGAGCGCCTGGCCTTCCGGCTTGGCCATGTCGATGGTGACGGAGCGCTTGTTGCGGTTACAGGCGGTGAAGTAGGTCGCGTGTTGGGTGTTGTTGCCGTCGGCGTCTTGCAGGAAGGGTGGGCCCCAATGCCGGGTGTCATCGCCCTCGCCGGGTTTTTCGACCTTGATGACGTCGGCGCCCAGGTCGGCCAGCATCTGGGTGCACCAGGGGCCGGCCAACACCCTGGAGAGGTCCAGGACCTTGATGTGGGGAATGGCGCCTTGGTTGGTTTGGTCTGCTTGGGTCATGGTTTCTCGATTGTGTTGCGGCTCACTTGGGGACGTTTTTCCCTGCGGGG
>JAVBYK010000022.1 GCA_030824095.1 bacterium | reverse complement strand
CAGCGTAGTCATGTTTCACGAGGGCTATACGCCGATTTGACTCACAAGCCCAACGTCGCAAAGATGCCATCCATGCGCTGCTGCACGTCGGCATCCATGGTGATGGTGCGGCCCCACTCACGCTGCGTCTCGCCTGGCCACTTGTTGGTGGCGTCCAGCCCCATCTTGCTGCCCAGGCCGCTGACCGGTGACGCAAAGTCCAGGTAGTCGATGGGTGTGTTCTCCACCATCATGGTGTCGCGCACCGGGTCGACACGGGTGGTCATGGCCCAGATGACTTCCTTCCAGTCGCGCACGTTGACGTCGTCATCGACGACGACGATGAACTTGGTGTACATGAACTGGCGCAGGTGGCTCCACACGCCCATCATCACGCGCCGGGCGTGGCCGGGGTAGGCCTTCTTGATCTGCACCAGCGCCATGCGGTAGCTGCAGCCTTCGGGTGGCAAATAGAAGTCAGTGATCTCGGGGAACTGGCGCTGCAACAGCGGCACAAACAGTTCGTTCAGGGCCATGCCCAGCACCGCCGGCTCGTCGGGCGGCTTGCCGGTGTAGGTGGAGTGGTAGATGGCGTCCTTGCGCATCGTGATGCGGTCGATGGTGAACACCGGGAACTGGGCCTGCTCGTTGTAGTAGCCGGTGTGGTCGCCATACGGCCCCTCCAGCGCGTGCTGGTAGCCGCTGGGATGCGTGGCGTCGGGATAGATGTGGCCTTCGAGCACGATCTCGGCGCTGGCGGGCACACGCAACTCGCTGCCCAGGGCCTTGACCAGCTCCGTGCGGCCACCACGCAGCAGGCCGGCAAACTGGTACTCGGAGAGGCTGTCGGGCACCGGTGTCACCGCCCCCAGAATCGTGGCCGGATCGGCGCCAATGGCCACCACCACCGGGTAGGGTTGGCCGGGGTTCTTGATGCCATGCTCGCGAAAGTCCAGTGCACCGCCGCGGTGCGCCAGCCAGCGCATGATGACCTGGTTGCGGTTGAGCACCTGCTGGCGGTAAATGCCCAGGTTCTGCCGCGGCTTGTTCGGGCCTTGGGTGATGACGAGTCCCCAGGTGATGAGTGGCGCCACGTCGCCCGGCCAGCAGTGCTGGATGGGCAGGCGCACCAGATCGACATCGTTGCCCTCCCACACCACCTCCTGGCACGGGGCGCTGCGCAGCTCCTTGGGCGCCATGTTCCACAGCGTCTTGAGCAGGCTGCGCATGCCCACCATTTCCTTGAAACCTTTGGGCGCCTCGGGTTCCTTCAGGGAGGCCAGCAGTTCGCCAAACGGGCGCAGGCCGGCCAGGTCGTTGACGCCCATGGCACGGGCCACGCGTTCGGGTGTGCCAAACAGGTTGCCCAGCACCGGCATGCTGTGGCCGCTGACGTTCTCAAACAGGATGGCCGGGCCGCTGGCGCGCAACACGCGGTCGCACAGGGCGGTCATCTCCAGATACGGAGACACCGGCTCGGTGATGCGGCGCAACTCGCCCGACGCTTCGAGCTGGGCCATGAAGTCGCGCAGGTCGTGATAACTCATTCTTCTTCGTTTCCGTTCCAGCGTGCGGCCAGCGTATGCGGCACCTCCAGCAGATCGAGCGCGCGGGCCACGCTGAAGTCCACGATGTCGTCCACGCTTTGTGGGCGCAGGTAGAAGGCCGGCATCGGCGGGCAGATGATGGCACCGGCCTCGGTGGCGCTGACCATGTTGCGCAGGTGGATCAGGCTCAGCGGCGACTCGCGCACCATCAGCACCAGGCGACGGCGTTCCTTGAGCAGCACATCGGCGGCGCGCGTGATCAGGTTGTCGGATAGGCCATGCGCAATCGCCGCCAGCGTGCGCATGGAACACGGCGCCACGACCATGCCACTGCACTGGAAGGAGCCGCTGGCGATGGATGCACCGATATTGGCGATGTCGTGCACATGGTCAGCCAGGGCCTCAATATCGGCGCGCTGCAGGCCGTGTTCTTCCTCCACATTGCGCCAGCCGGCGCTGGACACCACCAGGTGCAACTCAATTCCCGGCGTGTCGCGCAGCACCTGCAGAAGGCGCACGCCATACACGGCGCCGCTGGCACCGGAGATGGCCACAATGATGCGCCGCGTTGCGGTGGATGGGGTGGGATTCATAGGGGTGCGGCGGCCAGATCGTCCAGCACCAGCTGCAGGACGGTGGCCGCCTGTTCGGGATCAAAGTCTTCGTGCTGGCGCTTCTTCACGCCGTACTGCTGCAACTGGTAGTGGCGCTGGGCGGTGAGGCCATGACGCGCCAGCGTGCTGGCCACGCAGACCAATGGGCAACCGTCCAGTGCCAGGATGGGGCGGCCGGATTGTGCGATTTTCAGCAGATGGGGCACATCCCCGCCGACGCCGGCGATACAGGACATCTCGGCCACACCGCTGCGGTCCAGCCGCAGGGCCACCTGGTTCGCCAACTGTGCGGCACTGGAGCAGCCCGAGCAGGAATACACCAGCGGTCGGTTGGCTCCCGCACCACTCACATCGGGCCTCCATGGCCGGTGTGGGGCGTGTGCGTGTGGCTGCGCCGGGGCATGAAGCGCGCCAACACCTTGTCGGGCGCCCACTGCTGCAAATCCAGCACCGGCAGCTCCAGCGCATCGATGGCGTTCTTGACGACCAGGCCCAGTTCGGTGTCGCCTTCCATGGACAGGCGGCGGTTGAAGAACAGCGTGTCCGGGTCTTCCTGGCGCTGCGCCAGGCGCAAGAAGTCTTGTGCATTGGCGCTGAT
>JAVBYK010000097.1 GCA_030824095.1 bacterium | reverse complement strand
GCGGCAGCGGATGACCGGGCAGGCCATCGGGCACCGTGAAGTCGCTTTCACGCTGCGCTAGGGCCGTGAACACACCGACCTCTTTGCCCTGCGCCACCAGTTGCGCCGAGAAATGCGCCGCATTGCGGCCCACGTACACCGGGTTCACGTTCACGGTCAGCTCGCTGATGGGCACCGGGCGCAGCAAATTGGCCGTGAGGCGCGAAAGGTGGGTCAGGCCATGTTCCCGGGCCGCCGCCTCGAATGCGCGGCACACCAGTGCGATGGGCGGGCCGGCGTGCTGGTGGTCGGGGTGCCAGGGCCCGCGCGTCAGTGCACTGGACTGGTAGCCACCGTCAAGCAGGGGGGTGTAAGCCGACGTAGGGTGCTTGTCCGAATGGTGGCTCATTCGACGCGCACCTGAATGCCCTGCAGGCCGTCAATGCTGCCGACCAAGGTGTCGCCGCGCACCACGGCGCCCACGCCTTCAGGGGTGCCGGTGAAGATCAGGTCGCCGGGTTGCAGCGTCCAGGCGCTGGACAACTGTTCGATGGTCTCGGCCACGTTCCAGATCAGCTTGGCAATGCTGCTGCGTTGGCGGTCCTGGCCATTGACCTGCAGCTGGATGGCAGCCGTGTGGATGCCGGGCACTTGCGCCGCCGGCGTGATGGGGCCAATGGGGGCGGAGTGGTCAAAGCCCTTGCCGATGCACCAGGGGCGGCCCTGCTTTTTCATATCGTTTTGCAGGTCGCGCCGCGTCATGTCCAGGCCCACGGCGTAGCCATAGATGTGTTTGGCCGCATCCGCGGCCTTGATGTTGGCACCGCCCACGCCAATGGCCACCACCAGCTCGATCTCATGGTGCAGGTTGGTGGTGAGCGGGGGGTAGGGCATGGCCACCGTTTGCCCCCGCTCGGCCAGCAGCACGGCGTCGGCCGGTTTCATGAAAAAGAACGGCGCCTCGCGTCCGCTGTGGCCCATTTCCTGGGCGTGTTCGACGTAGTTGCGCCCCACGCAGTAAATGCGGTGCACGGGAAAGCGATCGGCGATGCCCACCACCGGCAGGCTGACCGTGGCGGGTGGGGTGATGACGTAGGACATGGGAATGGATTCCGGTCAGGAAATAAGGGGGGTCAGGCCGACTTGGTCACCAGGTCGAAGTGTTCCACGGTTGGCGGGCCGGCAAAGAAGGGGCCGACGATGGCGCGCCACTGGGTGAAGGCCTCGGACTGGCGAAAGCCCACGGTGTGGTCTTCCAGCGTGTCCCAGAAGATTTGCAGGATGTAACGCTCGGTGCTCTCGATGCCGCGGTTGACCTTGTAGCCCTGGAAGCCCTTGGCGCTGCCGATGACGGTGGCCAGGCCGCGCTGGATGGCTTCTTCAAAGGCGGCGTTCTGGCCGGGGTGGATGCGGATATCGGCGAGTTCGAGAATCATGGTCAGGCTCCAGGAAGGGTATGTTGTCGGTATAGGGGGTCAATGGTAACGGGCTTGTTGTTTCAGTGCCGGGCCGTCCCAAGCTGAAACGCGACCCCCTCGGGGGGCAGCGACCCACACGCAGTGGGGGAGCGTGGGGGCTGCGGTATCCTTGTTTGCATGACCTGTCCCGCACTTGATCCGGCCGATTGCCTGATACCCGATTGGCCCGCGCCTTTGAGCGTGCGCGCGCTGTGCACCACGCGCGCCGGCGGCGTTTCGGTCGGGCCCTATTCCAGCCTGAACCTGGGTACCCACGTGGGAGATCAGGCGGCGCATGTTGCACGCAATCGCGCCATCCTGCAGCAGACCCTGGCGGCCCGGCCGGTGTTTCTGAATCAGGTCCACGGCACCGCGGTGTTGGAACTCCACGCCGACACACCCGACGGTGCGCAGGCCGATGGCGCCTTCACCACGGACCGCGGACTGGCCTGCACCATGATGGTGGCGGACTGTCTGCCCATTTTGCTGTGCGATGCGCTGGGCACCCGGGTGGCGGCCGTGCATGCCGGCTGGCGCGGCCTGGCGGGTGAGGGTGGTATCGGTGTGGTGGAGCAGGCTTTTAGACGTTTTAGGCCTGCAGCCCTCGTGGATACTAATCAAGGTGCTTCTGAATTGATAGCGTGGCTGGGGCCGTGCATTGGCCCGGACGCTTTCGAGGTGGGGCCGGAGGTGCTGGCCGCCTTCACCGCCAGTCTGCCGCAAGCCCGCAACTGCTTTCGTCCGCGGCCTGGTGGCAAGTGGCTGGCAGACCTGTCGGCACTGGCACGCCAGCGCTTGCAGGCCGCAGGTGTTTCCCGCGTGTTTGGCAACGACGGCAGCCCACCGTGGTGCACGGTGGGTAATCCGCTACGGTTCTTTTCGCACCGGCGCGACCGGGGTGTCAGCGGCCGTTTCGCCGCCAGTATCTGGCTGGCGTAGCGCCTGCAACTCCGCGGCCTCACGGGCACGGATGGCGCGCTTGCGCCCGGGAGCACCCATGAAGTACAGGATCAGCCCCACTGGCAGCAGGCCATACAACACAAAGGTGATGATGGCGCCGAGGATGCTGCCGTTGCTGGCGGTGGCTTCGGCCACGCTCATCATGACGGCCACATACAGCCAGGCGATGGGAACAATATACATAGGTACTAACGCGTAATTGCCACATGTCAGCGAAGCGTAGGGCGTATGCTGACATACTATGGTTTGCGCAAAGATAAATGAAATAGAGGTGACAGTGTGACGCAAAACGCTCCTGAATTCTGGACCCAGGCTGCAGAACAATTCAAGCAGTCCATGACCGAAAA
>JAVBYK010000489.1 GCA_030824095.1 bacterium | reverse complement strand
CCGCTCAGACGACCCACATTCTGTTCGTAATAAGACTTGAGATCCGCCTCGTTGAGAACAATGGAGTTCTTGACAGTCGCCAAATCCAGCACGACGTATTCAACCGTTGCGGACTCAGGCGCCTGGAACTGGGTTGGATTGGCTTGGTAATAGGCCTCAATCTCCGCGTCGCTCGGGTTGACCTTGCTCGCATAGTCTGTGGTGTTGAAGCGGGTCACCTGGACTTCACGCCGCTCGTAAAACGCGTTCAACGCCGTGTTGGTCAAGGCGGCGGGCGAAAACGCGGTTGACACCACACCGGCCTCCACCTGGCGCACCGACAACTGGCTGCGCACGCGGGCCTCAAAACCCTCGGGCGTCAAACCCTGGCTGGCTGCGAGCTGGCGATAGCGCTCCACATCAATCGTGCCATCGGGCTTGCGCAAGGAAGCGATGGTGGGGCTTTGCTGCAACTCGCGGGCCAGGCGGGCGTCGGAGGTATTCAGGTGGGAATCCTGCACGGCATCGGTCATGACGCGTTCGCGCACCAGACGCTCCAGCGTCATGTAGCGGGCAGCGGGAGAGTCCAGCATCTTGGCATCCAGATTCGGCACCGATGCACGCAGGCGGTCAACCTCTACCTTGTGCGCGTTATCCCACTCAGCCTGTCCAATGCTTTCACTGCCGACGGTGGCAACTGCGTCCCCCTTGGCATTGATCTGGCGAAAGCCATCCACACCGACCAGCACAAATGCGGGAATGATCAGCAAGAACATGAGGGACATCATGACCTTTGTGTGCTTGCGAACGAAATCGAACATGCGCTAACTCTCCAGTAAATAACAAAAAAGGCGAACAACACTGTTCGCCTTTGCTTGGATGGTGGTGGGTGATGACGGGCTCGAACCGCCGACATTCTGCGTGTAAGGCAGACGCTCTACCAACTGAGCTAATCACCCCTCCCGAAACCAAAAAATCAATTCAGGGCATCTTTCAATGCCTTGCCTGGACGGAACTTTGGAACCTTGGCAGCCTTGATTTTAATCGCAGCGCCGGTGCGTGGATTGCGGCCGGTACGGGCTGCACGTTTTCCAACCGCAAATGTACCAAAACCCACTAGGGAAACTGAACCACCTTTTTTCAATGTGGTTTTCACCGCACCAATGGTGGATTCCAGGGCGCGCGTAGCAGCAGCCTTGGAAATGTCGGCGTGTTTCGCAATGTGCTCAATCAGTTCAGTTTTATTCACAAAGACCCCTTGTATGGAAGCAGCGTTTATCGAATTGTCTCTTCAAATATCGTCTTTACCGGACTCAGTTTTTTGGTTCTCTGCATCGTTCGCAAGCGGGCCTGAAGCTGGTCTGGATTACTCTGGTCGCAGCTGCAATTGCCGCAGCCCATTAGAAGCCACCGGTCTTTGCCATGTCAATACGCCATGCAGCATTACAACGGTGCGGACGCAGATTCTAGCCGTATTTGCACACGGCATCTGTCAGGAAAATCAAGAAAAAATATGGTATGCGAGGCATGCACCAAACCGGGTCATGATGCATGCATTTGCACTGTGAATCGCACCGATTCAGCGGGCCCGTGCGCGGATTTCCGGCAACGCCTTTTGCAGGTAATAGACCATGGACCAAATGGTCAGAACAGCCGCCGCCCAGATCAGCCAGACACCCCACGCGTGGGTGTTGATCACGCCAAACAGCAGGCCATCAAATAGCAAGAACGGAATTGCAACCATTTGTACAACGGTCTTAAGCTTTCCGATCATGTGCACGGCTACGCTCTTGGAAGCGCCAATCTGGGCCATCCATTCGCGCAAGGCCGAAATGGCAATTTCGCGGCCGATGATGATGAGCGCCACGAACACGTCGGCGCGCTGCAGGTGCACCAGCACCAACACGCAGGCACACACCAAAAACTTGTCCGCCACCGGATCCAGAAACGCGCCGAAGGAAGAGGCCTGGTTCAGCTTGCGTGCCAGATAACCGTCCAGCCAGTCGGTGGCGGCAAACACCACGAACATGACGGTCGCAATGAGGTTTTTTTCAGCCTGGCTGGCCAGGGATTCGGGCAGGTAGAAGACGCCCACGATGAGCGGGATCGCGAAAATGCGCGTCCACGTCATGATGGTGGGGATGGTCATAAACATCGCCCGATTGTGGCATGGCTTTGGGCCGGCGCATCCTAATGCAGCGCCCGATAAATTTCCTCCGCCATGTCGCGTGAGATTCCTTCCACACTGGCAATATCGTCCACGCTGGCAAGGGCCACGCCCCGCACCCCGCCGAAGCGCTGCAACAGGCTGGCGCGGCGCTTGGGCCCAACGCCAGGAATCTCTTCCAGCTTGCCACCACCCACGCGCACCTTGGCGCGCTTGGCACGCATGCCGGTGATGGCAAACCGGTGGGCCTCGTCGCGGATCTGGGCTACCAGCATCAGGGCCGCCGAGTCGGACCCGAGGTAGACCTTGTCCCGTCCATCGGCAAACACCAACTCCTCCAGCCCGACCTTGCGGCCCTCGCCCTTTTCCACGCCGACGATCAGCGACAGGTCCAACCCCAGCTGCTCGAACACCTCGCGCGCCATGGACACCTGGCCGCGACCGCCATCGATCAGCACCAGATCCGGCATGCGGGCCGTGCCCGACGGCACTTGGCCCTCGTGCTTGGCCTCCTGCAACGCTTCGGCCAGTTTGCTATAGCGCCGCACCAGCACCTGGCGCATGGCGGCGTAATCATCGCCCGGCGTGATGCCATCGAT
>JAVBYK010000331.1 GCA_030824095.1 bacterium | reverse complement strand
ATGTCGGTGCACCCTGTCGAATTCGACATGTACTACTCCCTGTAATGGGTCTGGCTGCCCCGACGGGCAGCCTTTCGGGTTTTTTCAAGAGGACGGCTCAGGCCGTCCTTTTTTTTGAAACCAATTGTTGCTATGTGGGTCACACGCCGATATAGCCGTGCCTGAATTTTGTTTTTGGCGTTTTTTGAAGCATACTGGCCGGTCAGCCCTGCATTCGATGCGTGGACACAGCATGAAAATTGTTTTTTTGATTCCTTTGTTGGCCAGCGTGGTGGGCACCGCCAGTTGGGCCCAGGGCCGCATCTACCGGTGTGGCAATGAATACACCAACACCGTCTCCGAGGCCCAGGCCAAGAACTGCAAGCTGATTTCCGGCGGCAATGTCACCGTGGTGCAGGCGCAAAAACCCGCCAACCGGGTTGCCGCAGCCACCCAGCCCGGCCAGCGTGTGGACTCGGCAGACCAGCGCGCCAAGGATTCCGATTCACGCCTGATCCTGGAGTCAGAACTCAAGAAGGCCGAAGCCCGCCAGGTGGAGTTGCTCAAGGAATACAACAACGGTGAGCCCGAGAAGTTAGGCCCCGAACACCGCAACCACCAGAAGTATCTGGACCGCGTTGCCGAAATCAAGGCCAGCATCAGCCGCAACGAGTCTGACATTGACGGCATCCGGCGTGAGCTCAGCCGCCTGTCCCCGGCGTCTTCCAGCTCCTCTGCGAAATAAGCGGCTTGGACGCGCCTTCCCGGTTTCAGCCCTTTGACCTGCTGGCCACCCTGGTGGCAGTGGTAGGGCCCGATGCGTCGGTCATCTTCTCCAACTCCGGTCTGGAGGATGCCGTTGGCATCTCGCGTCGCTCGATTGTGGGCTCGTGCTTTGCGGATGCGTTTACCGAACCTTCCCTGCTGCAGAACGCACTGAGCGGGGCCCGCGAAAACGCCTTTGCCGTGCTGCGCTATGACGCATTCCTCAAGCGCACCGGCTCCGAACCCATGCCGGTGCACGTCATCGTCACCTGGACCGAGCCGGTGGAAGAAATCATTGTCGAAATGGTGCCACTGGAGCAGCAGACGCGCCAGGACCGCGAAGAGCGTCTGGCCGAACAGGCGCAGACCAACAAGGAACTGATCCGCAACCTCGCGCACGAGATCAAGAACCCGTTGGGCGGCATCCGCGGTGCGGCACAACTGCTCGAAATGGAGATGGAGTCGCCCGACCTGAACGAGTACACCCAGGTCATCATCCACGAGGCCGATCGCCTGCAGAGTCTGGTGGATCGGCTGCTGGCGCCACACCGGCGCCCACACATGGTCACCGACGTCAACATCCACGAAGTCTGCGAGCGGGTGCGTTCCCTGATCCTGGCCGAGTTCCCCAAGGGCCTGCGTGTGGTGCGCGACTACGACACCTCCATCCCCGAATTCCGTGGCGACCACGAGCAGCTCATACAGACCGTTCTCAACATCGCGCACAACGCCTGCCAGGCCTTGTCCGAACGCATTGCCGCAGGTGATGCGATGCTCACTTTTCGCACACGCGTTCTGCGCCAGATCACTTTCGGCAAACAGCGTTACCGGTTGGCATTGGAATTGCATGTCATCGACAACGGACCTGGCGTGCCAGATTCGATCAAGGACCGCATCTTCTATCCCCTGGTATCAGGCAGGGAGGGCGGCTCCGGCTTGGGGCTGACACTGGCGCAAACCTTTGTTCAACAGCACCATGGCCTGATCGAGGTCGATAGCGTGCCAGGCCGTACGGATTTCAAGATCCTGATTCCGTTACCGTAATTGCCAAGACACAGGGGACGCAAAAATAATGAAGCCGATCTGGATAGTAGATGACGACCAATCCATACGCTTCGTACTGGAAAAGGCCCTGCTACGCGAACACCTGCCCACCCGCAGTTTTTCCAATCCGCGTGATGTACTGGCCGCACTGAATACCGCCGCAGACGACGAAGGCCCGCAAATCCTGGTGAGCGATATCCGCATGCCGGGCGGCTCGGGTCTGGAACTGCTGGAAAAGGTCAAGGCCAAGCACCCGGGTTTGCCGGTCATCATCATGACCGCCTTCTCGGATCTGGACAGCGCAGTGAGCGCCTTCCAGGGCGGTGCCTTCGAGTACCTGCCCAAGCCGTTTGATTTGCCCAAGGCGGTCGAGTTGATCCGCCGTGCGGTAGAGGAAAGCCAGCGCGAAGAGGTCAGCGAAGAGCGCATGGGCGAAACGCCTGAGATGCTGGGGCAGGCCCCGGCCATGCAGGACGTGTTCCGTGCCATTGGCCGCCTGAGCCAAAGCAATGTCACCGTGATGATCACCGGCGAGTCCGGCTCCGGCAAGGAGTTGGTGGCCCGCGCACTGCACAAGCACTCGCCGCGCGCCAATGGCCC
Source organism: bacterium (assembly GCA_030824095.1). GTDB lineage: Bacteria > Pseudomonadota > Gammaproteobacteria > Burkholderiales > Burkholderiaceae_C > Allorhodoferax. Next base: position 363 of record JAVBYK010000331.1, on the reverse strand, counting down.
GTTTGTGGCGATCAACACTGCGGCCATCCCGAAAGACTTGCTGGAAAGCGAACTCTTTGGCCATGAGCGTGGTGCCTTCACCGGCGCCCAGACCATGCGCCGTGGCCGTTTTGAGCAGGCCGATGGCGGTACGCTGTTCCTGGACGAAATTGGCGATATGCCGTTCGAGCTGCAGACCCGGCTGCTGCGGGTGCTCAGCGACGGGCATTTCTACCGAGTGGGTGGACACAGTGCCGTCAAGACCAATGTGCGCGTGATTGCCGCCACCCACCAGAACCTGGAGCTGCGCGTCAAGGAAGGGGGCTTCCGCGAGGACTTGTTCCACCGCCTGAACGTCATCCGCCTGCGCCTGCCGCCCCTGCG
>JAVBYK010000025.1 GCA_030824095.1 bacterium | reverse complement strand
GCATCGGCGGCGGCCAGGGCATTGCCCTGCTGCTGGAAAACCCCGATGGCCAGGTTTAAGGCAGCGACTATAAGAGAAATAGGCCTCTAGCCCTCGTGGAATGGGCGTAGATAGCTACTGATTTGATAGCGATTATTGACAGCGAAGGATACACACCATGCAGATTCAAGGACAAGCAGCACTGGTCACCGGCGGTGGCTCCGGCCTGGGTGAGGGCACCGCACGCGAACTGGCCCGCCTGGGCGCCAAGGTCGCGGTGCTGGACGTGAACCTGGCCAACGCCGAGCGCGTGGCTGCCGACATCAATGCGGCGCACGGCGCCGGCACGGCGCTGGCCTGTGCCTGCGACATCACCAATGCCGACAGCCTGCAGGCTGCCATCAACCAAGCAGCTGCCGCCCACGGCCCTGCGCGCATGCTGATGCACATCGCCGGCATCGGTGCGGCCAAGCGCGTGGTCGGCAAGGACGGCAACGCCGCCCCGCTGGAGGACTTCGCCCGCGTCATCAACGTCAACCTGATCGGCACCTACAACGCCGCGCGCCTGTTTGCTGCCGCCTGCGCCAAGCTCGACCCCATGGAAGATGGCGAGCGCGGCGTGATGGTGTTCACTGCTTCGGTCGCCGCGTTTGACGGCCAGGTGGGCCAGCAGGCCTACAGCGCGTCCAAGGCCGGTGTGGCCGGCATGACGCTGCCCATGGCGCGCGATCTGGCGCAGTACGGCATCCGCGTCTGCACCATCGCACCGGGCCTGTTTGCCACGCCGCTGATGAAGACGCTGCCCGAACCGGTGCAGGCTTCGCTGGCGGCCAGCATCCCGTTCCCGCAGCGCCTGGGCAAGCCCGAAGAGTTTGCGCAGCTCGCCGCCCACATCGTCACCAACGGCCACCTGAATGGCGAGGTGATCCGCCTGGATGGCGCCCTGCGCATGGCGCCCCGTTAAGCGACCCAGAGAGACACACCATGAGCAAGACCGTCGTTTTTGAAGTGGAAGTGATGTTCGGCGACTGCGACCCCGCCGGCATCGTCTTCTTCCCGAATTTCTCGAAGTGGATGGACGCATCAAGCCTGAACTTCTTCCGCCAGTGCGGTGTGCCGCCGTGGCGCGAGCTGGTCAAGACCACCGGCATCATTGGCAACCCGCTGCTGGAGATCCACACCACCTTCAAGCGCCCCGCCACCTATGGCGAGCGCATTCAGGTGCACACCAGCGTGGAGGAGTGGCGCGAGAAGACCTATGTGCACCGCCACGTGGTCAAGCGCGGCGACGAGCTGTTGTGCGAAGGCACCGAGATCCGCGCCTTCTGCGTCAAGGTTCCCGGTGAGGAATACCGCATCAAGGCCATTCCCGTGCCCGAAGACATCAAGGCGCTGTGCTCCTGAGCCGCGCCGCCTGCCCATCCCCCATTTGCGTTCCCCGTTCCCGTTCCAACTACTACTAAGGAGACATCGCATGAAGTTCGTCAAATCCCTGATTGCTGCAGCCACCACGCTGGCCGTTGCCGGCGGCGCACTGGCCGACATCACCATCGGCGTGAGCCTGCCGTTGACCGGCCCGGCCTCCGGTCTTGGCATTCCGGTGAACAACCAGATCAAGCTCTGGCCCGCCACCATTGCCGGCGAGAAACTCAAGGTCATCGTGCTGGATGACGCCACCGACCCCACCAACGGCGTCAAGAATGCCAAGCGCTTTGTGACCGATGACAAGGCCGACGTCATCATCGGTTCCGTCGCCACACCCGTGGCCATCCCGATGGCGGCCATTGCCGCCGAGGCCGAGACCGTGCAGCTGGCGCTCTCGCCCATCGGTCTGCCACCCGGCAAGGACGGCTGGACCTTCCGCATGGCCCAGTCCAACCCGGTCATGGCCCACGCCATCATCGGCCTGATGAAGAAGCAGGGCATCAAGACCGTGGGCTTCCTGGGCTACACCGATGCCTATGGCGAGAGCTGGCTGAAAGACTTCACCGCCGAGGCCGACAAGAACGGCATCAAGGTCATTGCCACCGAACGCTTTGCCCGCTCTGACACCAGCGTCACCGCCCAGGCTTTGAAACTGGTCGCCGCCAATCCGGATGCCATGCTGGTCGTGGCATCTGGCAGTGGTGCTGCCATGCCGCACATGGCCATCGTCGAGCGGGGCTACAAGGGCAAGATTTACCAGACCCATGCCGCTGCGTCGCGTGACCTGATGCGCGTGGGTGGCAAGGCCGTCGAAGGCGCCTACGTGGTGTCCGGCCCGGCGGTGATTGCCGAGCAGTTGCCCGAGAGCCATCCATCCAAGGCGGCTGCCATCCAGTTTGTGCAGCAGTACGAGAAGGCCTATGGCGCCGGATCACGCAACCAATTTGCCGGCCATGGCAATGACACCCTGACCGTGCTGGAAAAGGCCGTGCCGCTGGCGCTCAAGAGCGGCAAGCCCGGCACCAAGGAATTCCGTGCCGGCCTGCGCAACGCACTGGAGACCATGGGCCGCACGGTGGTCGCGCACGGCGTGCTGAACTGGACCAAGGATGACCACTGGGGTTACACGCTGGAAACCGGCGTGATGCTGAAGGTTGTCAATGGCGACTGGAAAGTCGAACAATAAACGTTAAGGCCCACCATGGACTTCTCCATTGTCAGCATCTTGATGCTCGACGGCGTCACCAACGGCGCTGTCTATGCGCTGCTTGGCCTGGCCACCGTGCTGGTGTTCAGCGTGACCCGCGTCATCTTCATCCCGCAGGGAGAGTTCGTGGCTTATGGTGC
>JAVBYK010000023.1 GCA_030824095.1 bacterium | reverse complement strand
CGCTCAGTGTTCTGGTGGCCCAGCATTGCCTGGGCAGCGCCACCACCCGCATGCGCCGGGTGTGGTGGTCGCTTGCAGTGGCCAGCGGGCTGGCGCTGTCGCTGCTGCTGACGCTGCAGGCGCGCTTCAACGTGCTTCCGCTGGAGCGCATTTCCCCGGCGGCGGCCACGGCCGATGCCACCAACGGCTTCTACGGCTGGAGGGAGTTGGCCGACACGCTCAAGCGGTATCCCGAGCACCGTTATGTGGTCACGCCGTCCCACCAGTTGAGTGCCGAGGTCATGTACTACTCCGGCGGCAATCTCCCCGCGCGCACGGCCCGCATGACCCGCCCCAGCCAGTTCAACCTGTGGAGCTGGACGCAGGACATGCAGGGCACGGACGGCCTGTATCTGTGGAGTGATGGTGACTTCATCGGCAACGGTGGCGACTACTTTGCCTCGCCCTCTGTCAGCACGGCGATTGACGTCCACCGCGATGGCAAGACCATACGCCGTTACCACCTGATTCCCGGTAGCGCCACGCAGGTGCCACCATTCCCCGGCAACTAGGTTCCGATCGCGTCAGTCGGCCAGAAACAAGGCCGGGTCCACCATGGTGCGGTTCAGCAGCACGCCCCAGTGCAGGTGCGGCCCCGTGGCTCGGCCGGTGGCCCCGACCGCGCCGAGTGGCGCGCCAGTCTGCACCACGTCATCCACCCGCACCGCGATGGCACTCAGGTGGCACACCATGCTCAGCAGGCCACCGCCGTGGTCCAGCCAGACTGTGTTGCCGTTGAAGAAATAGTCACCGGTGTCGATGACCCGGCCCGGCAGCGGAGCCCGCACTGGCGCGCCGTGGCCTGCGGCGATGTCCATGCCACTGTGCGGATTGCGCGGCTGGCCGTTGAAAACGCGGCGCAGGCCAAATGAACTGGAGCGCCGCCCCGGCACCGGCACCCGCATCTGCAGGGATGCCGGCACGGGCTCACTGAAGCGCGCCATGACGCTGGCCTGGTGAAGCCGTTCGCGCTCAAAACGGGCCTGGTCCTGGGGCGACAGGTCCACCGTGCGTGGCGCCACGTTCAGGCGCTGCTCCTGGTAGCGTTTGGGTGCCACCGTGAAGTCCAGTTGGCGCTGGCCACTGCCGTCGTGCTGCACGGCAATGCTGGCCGCACCGGGCGGGGTGGACAACGCAATGCCCACCAGCGCGGTCCACTCCCGTGCGTCGCCTTGCACCAGCAGGGGAACCTCTCCCAGGTAGGCAGTCGGGCGCGTCGCCGCCGGCCCCAGCGACAGCCGGGCAATGCCTCCCGGTACCTGCAATGTGCGCGGCCACAGGGTCGATGTGGCGGAGGAGGACGTCTTGGCGCGGGCTGCCTGCACCGGCAGGGCGAAGCCGCCCAGCAGGCCCAGGGCCGTCAGCAGGGTGGTGCGGCGCGTGGTGGAGACAGGGGAGTCGGCAGGGGTGGTGGAGGGCACGGTTGTTGCAAGCGGTGGGAGAGAAGGTGCAGAGCGTATCAGGGCGTGCAAGGCTATGATGCCCGCAGCCCCCACAACCCCCGTACCGTGGAGATTCCATGCGAACCCTTGCAACGCCCTTGCGCCATACGCTATCCCATGTCTTGCGTCACTGCCTGGGGCCGGTTGCCCTGATGGCCGGTGCCCTCACCGCCACCGCACAGACTCCCTGGAACGCGGACACCGGCGTGGTGCTGGTCGGCAAGGTGGTGACCATGAACGATGCGGGTGATGTGCTGCCCCATGCCCGCGTCTGGCTATCCGGCGGGAAGATCATGGCAATTGCCCGCGCGGGGGAGTCACTACCCGATGCGGCCAAGGACGCCCCCGTGGTGGACAGCCAGGGCGTGATCTACCCCGGCATCATTGACCTGCACAACCACCCCGAGTACGCCATCTACCCGCTGATGCCAATCCATCGCAAATACCGGGACCGCTACGAGTGGCGCTGGTATGACGACGTCTACAACAAGCGCATCACCTTTCCGCAAGAGGTGCTGACTCGGCCCCACTACCTGAACCTGGGGCTGGAGATTGGCCGCTATGGCGAATACAAGGCCCTGGCCGGCGGCACCACCAGCCTGCAGGGTGGGCGCACCAACCTGGCCTATTCCAAGGAAGAGTGCCTGGTGCGCAACATCGAGAACTCCCCCGTGGAGTCGCGCGTGGCCGCCAGCCGCGTGGACATCGGCCGCAGTGCCAAGGAATGGACCGCCATGCAGGCCGAGCGCGCCAAGGGCCCGCTGGTGGTGCACCTGGCCGAGGGGCCGTCCGCGCGCATGGCCTTCGAGTTCACCAACATCAAGGACAGCAACCTGCTGGGCCCCGAGCTGATTGCCATCCACGGTGTGGGCCTGACCGAGCCCCAGTTGCAGGAAATGGCCGCCGTGGGGGCCAAGCTGGTGTGGTCACCGCTGTCCAACTTCATGCTCTATGGCAAGACCGCCAACGTGGAAGTGGCCCGGCGTGCCGGCCTGTCCATCAGCCTGGCGCCCGACTGGACACCCTCGGGCAGCAAGTCCAGCCTGGGTGAACTCAAGGTCGCGGATCTGGTCAACCAGCATGCCCTGCACGGTCTGTTCAGTGACCGGGACCTGGTCGAGATGGTGACCCGCAAACCCGCCGATGCCATGGGCTGGGGCCAGCGCCTGGGCCAGATCACCGAAGGCTATCTGGCCGACGTGCTGGTGCTGGATGATCGCCACGCCGATCCCTACCGCAACCTGATCAACGCCATCGAAGACCACATCCAGCTCGTGGCGGTGCGTGGCGAGCC
>JAVBYK010000145.1 GCA_030824095.1 bacterium | reverse complement strand
TCCCAGGCGCCCACGCGGGCAATGGTCTGGGTGGCATCGAGCAGGCGGTTCAGGTGCTGGCGCTCGGCCTCGGCCTGCACGTAGTCGGTCACGTCGGCATAGGTGCGCACCAGACCGCCGGAGGGCAGCTTCTGGGTGCGCACCTCCAGCGTGCGGCCCTTGGGGGTTTCGCGCAGATACCAGTCGGGAAAATTGTCGGCCGCCCGCTGGGGGGAGTCCGACAGGTACTGGCGCGCCTCGGGGGCGACCAACTGTGCATCGGGGCCGAAGTCGCCCCGCTCGATCTGGAAGCGGATCATCTCCTCCAGCGTGGGGTGCTGGGCCAGCAGTTGGGGTGGCAGATCCAGCAGCTCGCAGGCCCGGGTGTTGAACTGGAGCACCCGGCCTTCGGCGTCGGCCAGCACGATGCCCTGGCTGATGCTGGTCAGTGTGGTCTGCAGCAGCTGGGCGTTTTCACGCAACTGCGCATTGAGCGTGCGCAGCACATCCTCGGAGTGCTTGCGGTCGGAGATGTCGGTGTGGGTGCCGATCATGCGCAGCGGCTTGCCCTGTGCGTCGCGCTGGACGACGGTGCCGCGGGTCAGAATCCACTTCCACGAACCGTCCTTGCAGCGCATGCGGAAATCGACCGCGTAGTCGGGCGCCAGACCGTTCACGTGGGCCATGGCCGCTGACTGCACCATCGCCAGATCGTCGGGATGCACCCGGTCGGCAAAGTCCTGGTAGCCGTTGGTCAGCTCACCGGCCCGGTAGCCCAGCATCTCTTCCCAGCGGGCCGAGTGCGTCTGTGCTCCGGTCACGATGTTCCAGTCCCACACCCCGACACCGGAGCCTTCCAGAGCCAGTTTCCAGGGATTCTCCCCGCCGGTGGGTGATTTCAGCGCATCGTTCACGGTTGCAGTATCCCATGGGCTTTGCGACGGCGACACACTGGTTAGTACCGAGATGAACGGCTCTCTACTGACACTGCGTTGTCAGCAGGGGTGGCGCAGCATCAGGGCTTCATTCATCTGTTCAAGGAGTCTTTCATGTCTGTTGCCAACACCACCACCCACGCCTCCGCTCATGCCATCACCTGGTTTGAAATCCCCGCCAGCGATATCGACCGTTCCCAGGCCTTCTTCGAGGCCGTACTGCAGCGCAGCCTGCGCCGCGAGGTCATGGGCCCGAACACGCTGGCCGTGTTTCCCTATACGCAAGGCAGTGGCGCCGGTGGCTGCCTGCACAGCGGTGCCACCCGCCTGGAGCCCAGCGCCAACGGCACCGTTGTCTACCTGGACTGCAACCCGTCCATCGATGCCGCGCTGGCGCGCGTGCAGCCCGCCGGTGGCCGCGTGGTGGTGGACAAGCAGGCGCTGCCGCCGGGCATGGGCTTCTTCGCCCACATCATCGACGTGGCGGGCAACCGCGTCGGCCTGCACGCCATGGCGTGAGCTATTGTTTTGATAGCTGTCTAGGTAATATCCACGAGGGCTAGAGGCCGGAAAGGCTGGAAGTGACCGGCGCACGGGACATTTCCGCTAGCCACTCGGCCCAGTAGTCGATGCAGGCGCGGATCTTGGGCAGGCGCTGGCGCTCCTGCAGCATCACCGCATAGACCGGCACGCGCGGGTTGGCAAAGTGCCCGCTCAGCACCGGCACCAGCGCGCCGGTGGCCACCAAGGGGCGTGCCAGCAGGTCCATCAGCCGCCCTATGCCCACGCCGTGCTGCACCAGGCTCATCATCACCGCCGAGTTGTCGGTGCGGGTGTCGCCGGGCACCACCAGCGCGCCCGGGCCCTTGGCCTTGCCGTCGCTGGCGAACGGCCAGCGGTTGAGCAGCGGGTTGGCGCTGTTGGCCAGCAGGTGGTGGTGGTGCAGGTCGTCCGGGTGCTGCGGCGTGCCGCAACGCGCCAGGTAGGCGGGCGACGCATAGAGTGAACGGCTGTAGTCGCCAATCTGGCGCGCCACCAGGGTCTCGCTGGCCGGCGTGCCGGTGCGGATGGCGATGTCGATGCCCTCGCGCGCCATGTCGGCCATGCGGTCGTCGGCTGCCAGGTCGATGTGTAGTTGCGGGTAGCGCTGGTACAGGCCGTTCAGGCTGGGCGCAATCACCATCTGCGCCAGGATCGGGCTCATGCTGACGCGCACCCAGCCGCTGGGGCCGCCCAGCTTGCCGGTCAGCTCGGCACTGAGCTCGTCGGTGGTGTCCAGCAGGCGGCGGGCATAGGCCAGAAAGGTGTCGCCCTCGTCGGTCAGGCTCAGGCCGTGGGTGCTGCGGTGCAGCAGGCGCACGCCGCAGGCCGCCTCCAACCGCACCAGTGCGCGCGTGACCTGGCTGACCGGCACGTCGCGCTCGCGGGCGGCGGCCGACAGGGTGCCCAGTTCGGCAATGCGGGAGAACAGGGCGACGTCATCGAGCTGGAGTTGCATGGCGCGATTGTGATCTTGTTTTGCATTATTTGCAAAACCAATATGGATTTTTTGCGGTTTCCGAGATGATGATGCATCAATACAGTTAAGACCATCAGCAAACCACCGGAGAACGTCATGAGCACCATCCACCCAGACACCAACACGCAGGCCCGGATTCACGACCTGGCCCGGGACCACGCCACCCAGTTGCGCCAGGAGGCGGTGGACGACTTCTGGCGCGGCGCCGATGCCGTCTGGCAGCGCGGTCTGCAGACCGGCCAGGCCGCGCTGGAGCGCAGCGCCACCCGACTACAAGCCCGTCTGGCACGCCATGCCCGGACCCGCGGCGGCCGCATCATTCCCAAGGGAGTCTGAACATGCCCACC
>JAVBYK010000429.1 GCA_030824095.1 bacterium | reverse complement strand
ACGACGACTGTTCGCAAGCCGGACACCGATATACTCGCATCGGGCACGTAAGCTGTCCAACCAGTCCGGGCTCAGTCTCCCCAGGAGGCTGAGCCCGATTGGTGCGAGTGTGTGTCAGTCTAAGGGCGTAAGCGGATGGAAATTGCTGAGAACTTCGGGTCAACCGTACTGACTGCATGGGAAGGCAAACTGGCATTTCCGGAGCTGATTGACTTCACATCCCGTCTGGAGTCTGCAGGGCTTTCTCCGCTTGCGGCTGTGCTCTACCAGACTTGGTTGAGTCGAACCCAGTCTCCTTACGCGCACGCCGTCAATTTCAATCTGGGTGCGACTCTCTCCAACTTAGGCGATCTTGCTGGCGCAGAAGCGGCCTACCGCAGGGCCATTGCCATGGCACCAGCGTTTGCCCAGCCACGCCTCAATCTCGGATTGTTGTTTGAGCGCGCGGGCCAGGTAGATGCGGCAACTGCCGAGTGGCAATGGATTGTGGCCAATTGCCCACGCGATGAAGCCACCAAGCCACTGGTGCAACTGGCCATGAACCATCTGGGCCGTGTAGCCGAAGCCCGCAAGCAGTTTCCGGACGCAGATGCCTATCTGACGCAAAGTCTATTGCTGGAGCCGGACCAGCCCGATGTCTTGCACCACTGGGTTTTTTTGCGGCAAAAGCAATGCGCGTGGCCGGTGTATGCCGATGTGCCGGGGGTCAGCAAGGAGGCGATGCGGGAAGCCACTTCAGCGCTGGCCATGCTCAGCATTTCCGACGACCCGAAAGAGCAGTTGCACGCCGCCGAACAGTTCGTTGAAACCAAGCTGGCGAAGGATTTGCCGCTTCTGACTCAAAGGCAGGGCTACGGCCACCGGAAGTTGCGCATTGCCTACTGCTCCTCCGATTTTTGCCTGCACCCGGTGTCCCTGTTGACGGTTCAGATGTTCGAACTGCACAACCGGGACCAGTTTGAGGTGTATGGCTTTTGCTGGAGTCCGGAAGACGGCTCAGCCACCCGCCAGCGCGTAAAGTCGGCGATGGATCACTTCTTCACCATCCACCAGATGAAGGACGAAGAAGCAGCGCGCCTGATCCGCTCACACGAAATCGACATTCTGGTGGACCTGCAGGGACAAACTTCCGGTGCACGCGCCAATATTCTGGCGTACCGACCGGCGCCCATCCAGATCACCTATCTGGGGCTACCTGCGACGACCGGGTTTCCTTTCATCGACTATGTGATTGCCGATGAATTCCTGATCCCGCCCGTCGAGGCACGGTATTACTCGGAAAAGCCCTTGTACATGCCGCACATCTACCAGGTCAGCGACCGCAAGCGCCAGCAGGGTCCCAAGCCCACGCGTGCCAGCTGCGGGCTGCCGGAGCAGGGGTTTGTGTTCTGTTCGTTCAACAACAGCTACAAATACACACCCGAGGTATTTGATGTCTGGCTCTCTTTGCTGAAGAAAGTGCCAGGCAGTGTGCTGTGGCTGCTGGCTGACAATCCGTGGGCCGAGAGCAACCTGCGCAAGGTTGCCGAGTCCAGGGGGTTCGCACCCGAACGGCTGGTGTTTGCTACCCGCGTTTCGCCCGAAAACTATCTGGCCCGCTACCTGGTGGCGGACTTGTTTCTGGATACCTTCCCCTTCAATGCCGGTACAACCGCCAATGACTGCCTGTGGATGGGATGCCCGCTGGTCACGCTGACCGGGCGTTCGTTTGGTGCGCGCATGGCGGGCGCCCTGCTGACCGCTGCGGGTCTGCCCGAACTGATTACCTACAACCTGGTTGACTACGAGGCCGTGGCCCTGCAACTGGCCAACGATCCTGCGCGCTGTGCGCAGCTGAGGGCCAAACTTGGAGACGTGCGTGAGCATGGCGTCCTGTTTGATACGCCGGCTTTCGTGCGCGATCTGGAGACCCGGCTTTTGGGTCTCGTCGAGGCACTCCCGCCAGCGGTTCAGGCTCCCAGCGCATGAACGACAGCCTGTCAGCCAGCGACAAACGCAAGTTTGCCGCGCGCCTCAAGGAAGCACGCATTGGGGACCCCGCCGCCCAATACGATGTGGCATTGATGTATGCCAACGGTGTCGGCGTGGGAAAGAACATATCCCAGACGTTCGCCTGGACCAAGGCAGCCGCCGAAAAAGGGCATCCCGCTGCCCAATACCTGCTTGGCAGCGCTTATTTTGGCGGTTTGGGCACACCCAAGAATGAACAAAAGGCGTTGTCCTGCTTCTTGAGGGCCTATGAGCATGGTAGTGAAAAGGCCGCGTTCAAATTGGCCAAGGTTGTGGCAACGGAGCAGCCTGCATTGGCGTTCCAGTTTGCGCTGGAAGCAGCCGAAAAAGGTTTGGCCGAAGCGCAGTTCAACGTTGGCGAGTGCTACGCGGCGGGAGCCGGTGTTGAGGCCGATATGGATCAGGCCAGGGCCTGGTACCAGCGCGCCGCGGAGCAGGGACAGGCACCTGCACTGTATGCACTCGGACAGCTGCAGGAACGCGATAGTCCGGATCCCGATGGCCTGGCCGAGGCTGGGCGCTGGTACCGCCAGGCTGCCAAGCTCGGCCATCCCGGAGCGCAGGTTGCGCTGGATCGGCTCGATGCGGCGGGATACGGCCGCCACGGCGCGAAGCACAGAACGGGTGGACGCGAACGTCGAACAGCCGATTCCCGCTGGACCCGCTATGCGGCACATGGACGCGTGGATGATTTCTACCACCTTGGATTACTTTACGAAGCAGGGCACAGCATTGAACGCAACCTGAAGCAGGCCAGGGTCTGGTACAAAAA
>JAVBYK010000240.1 GCA_030824095.1 bacterium | reverse complement strand
GTCAATGTGGCGCTGCTGCGCACCCTGCTGCCGCTCAAGCCCTACCACTATTACCTTTGCGGCCCTACACCCATGCTGCAGAGCCTGGTGCCGGCGCTGGAGGACTGGGGTGTGCCCGATGCGCGCATCCACTTCGAGGCCTTTGGTCCCGCATCCATTCCCCGCAAAAATGCCGCCCGCCCGCCAGACGCGACCCCGTCGGGCTCCGAGGCGGTGATGGTCACTTTCGCCAAGTCCGCCAAGCAGCTGGCGTGGACGCCCGGCAGCGGCAATCTGCTGGACTTTGCCGAGGCCCATGGCATTGCGGTCGGCTCGGGTTGCAGGGCCGGCAGCTGCGGAAGCTGCCAGACCAGCATTCGTGCCGGCGAGGTGGCCTATAGCCAGTCGCCGGACTTTGACCCCGATCCCGGTAGCTGTCTGTTGTGTGTGACCACACCCAAGACCGCCGTGACGCTGGAGGCCTGAATGAAACATTCCTTGTGGCGTGGCCATGTGCTGCCCTTTACCGTGCTTCTGGGCCTGCTGGCGGCCGCCACGCTGGCGGGGGACTTCGTTCTGCACCGTTTCAACCTGGTGTGGGTCGGTCGCTACATGGGTATTCCCGGCACGCTGCTCATCATCGGATCGTTGTATTACTCCCTGCGCAAGCGCAAATACGTGACATCCGGCAACCCCAAGACCCTGCTCAGCCTGCATGAGTTCAGCGCCTGGCTGGGCTCTCTCATGGTGCTGATCCATGCGGGCATCCACTTCAATGCCATTCTGCCGTGGCTGGCCACCGTGGCCATGGGGGTCAACGTCATCAGCGGCATGGTGGGCAAGATGCTGCTCAACCGCGCACGTGAGCATGTGCAGGGTGAGCGGGAGCATTTTCAGTTGCGGGGGCTGTCCAAACCCGAGGTGGAGCAGGCGGTGTTCTGGGATGCCGTGGCGCTGGGTGCCATGGCGCAATGGCGCAAGGTGCACATTCCCATCTTTGTGGTGTTTGCGGTGCTGGCACTGGGGCACATCGTCAGCATCTTCCTGTTCTGGGGCTGGGTATGAGCCGCACGCTGAAATGGATTCTGGCGATCAATATCGCCGTGTTGACGGTGCTGACCTTTGTCTACCCGCACCTGATGGTGGGTCCGGGCAAGCTGATTGTGGGCCACCAGAAGATCAATGCCGACTGCTTTGCCTGCCACACGTCCCTGCTCGGGGTGCAATCCGAGAAGTGTGTGGCCTGCCACAAGCCCGCCGATATCGGTCGGTTTACCACGACCGGCCTGCCGGTTGTGAAGCCACTGGCCACCACGCCCTTCCACCAGGAGCTGACCAGCCACGACTGCGTGGCCTGCCACAGCGACCATGCGGGTGTGAAGCGCTACCAGGTTCAGGGGCGCTTCAACCACGACCTGCTCAAGAAGGGCCTCAGCGAGAAGTGCGATACCTGCCACAAGGCGCCCAAGGACACGCTGCACCAGCAGATCTCCGGCAACTGCGGCCAATGCCATACGCAGAGCAAGTGGACGCCCGCCACCTTTGACCATGACAAGTACTTTGTGCTGGACCGGGACCACAACGCGCGTTGTGTGACCTGCCATGTCCGCAACGACTACAAGCAGTACACCTGCTACGGCTGCCACGAGCACACACCGGCCAATGTGCGCCGCGAACACGTGGAAGAGGGCATACGGGATTTCAACGACTGCGTGGAATGCCACCGCAGTGCCGACGAGCATGACATCCGCAACCGCGATGGCAGCGCCAGAGGTGGCCGGGGCAAGGGTGATGATGATTGAGCGGTACTAGATGACGATGCATAACTTCTGGATCATGGCCATTCCGGCTCTGGTGGCTCTGGGTGGCGGCGTGTTAGCGGCGTTCTGGACGCCCAGTCACTCCACGCGCAGTCTGATCCAGCACTTCGCTGCGGGCGTCGTGCTGGCTGCGCTAGCGGTTGAGCTGCTGCCCGAGATCGGGCGTGAGCATGCGCCAGGCCCGGTACTGATCGCGTCTTTCGCGCTGGGCAGCCTGTTCATGTACGGGCTCAAGCTGTGGACCCTGCGCCTGGAGCATGCAGCGGTTGCTGCCGGCACTTCGGGCGGCCTGAGCACCGGTTTGTTGCTGGCAACCTTCATCGACGTGGCAACGGACGGGTTCATCATCGGTGCCGGCTTTGCCGCCGGTGGTGAGACCGGAACCATCCTCGCCCTGGGCCTGTCGGTTGAGTTGCTGTTTCTGGGCCTGGCACTGACCTCGGAGGCGACCGCGGGCTGGCGCATTGTGGCCATTTCAGGTGCTCTGGGTATCACGGTGCTGGTGTTTGCCCTGCTGGGCAATCTGCTGCTGGCCGGCGCGTCGCATGCCGTGATCGGCGGAACCCTGGCCTTCAGTGCCGCCGCGCTGTTGTATCTGGTCACCGAAGAGCTGCTCATGGAGGCCCATGAGGTGGAAGAGAAACCGGTTTCGACACTGGTGCTGTTCGGTGGTTTCTTGGCGTTCTGGAGTATCCAGCTGTTGGGGTCTTGATATGGTTCGAAATAAATGGGGTTTACGCGCTATTGCCTTGTTGGCGGGTGCGCTATTGGTGGGCTGCGGAGCGGAAGTCGGTTGGGAGCAGGAGTACGCATGCTCCGGGCAGGAGCAATCACGGTCCTACTTCATGGACAGCGATCCGGGCTCTGCCACCCAACGCGACTATCCGCTGACCATTGACTTCCATTTGCGCTCGGGCAGTGCGCTGGTGAAGAGCGCGCTGGTTGGCGTGGACGCGTCCAGCGCCCAGGAGTTGCGTTTCAGCGCCCGGAGCAA
>JAVBYK010000024.1 GCA_030824095.1 bacterium | reverse complement strand
GACGACCAGTTGGCCAAGGGCCTGCAGGTCGAAGACAAGCCCAGCGTGAAGCGCGCCATTTCGGCCATGCCCTTGAGCAAGCCGATTCGCGTCAACGCGCCCAACTCGGTTTTTGCCCTTGGCAATGCGTTTTCCAAGAGCTGATCGCCCACAAACGACAATTACTGACTGAATAGCCGGAACAAGTCCCATGGATACCACCCCCCATTTCCCCATTTACATGGATTACAGCGCCACCAACCCCTGCGACGAGCGGGTGGTGGACGCCATGGTCCCGTGGTTGCGTACCCATTTCGGAAACCCGGCGTCGCGTAGCCACGCCTGGGGCTGGGAGGCCGAAGCCGCCGTCGAAAAAGCCCGTGCCCAGGTGGCTGACCTGATCGGCGCCGACCCGCGCGAGATCGTCTGGACATCCGGTGCCACCGAATCCAATAACCTGGCACTCAAGGGTGCCGCGCATTTCTACCAGTCCAAGGGCAAGCACATCATCACGGTCAAGACTGAGCACAAGGCCGTGCTGGACACCTGCCGTGAGCTGGAGCGCCAAGGGTTTGAAGTCACCTACCTGGACGTGCAGGACGACGGCCTGGTCAATCTGGACGCTTTCAAGGCCGCCATCCGCCCGGACACCATCCTGGCCAGCGTGATGTTTGTGAACAACGAGATCGGTGTCATCCAGGATATCGCCGCCATCGGCGCGGTGTGCCGCGAAAAGGGCATCATCTTCCATGTGGACGCGGCCCAGGCCACCGGCCGCGTGGTGTTTGATCTGTCCAAGCTGCCGGTTGACCTGATGAGCCTGACCGCCCACAAGACTTACGGACCCAAAGGCATTGGCGCCCTGTTCGTGCGCCGCAAGCCGCGCGTGCGCCTGGAAGCCCAGATGCACGGTGGTGGCCACGAGCGCGGCATGCGCAGCGGCACGCTGCCCACACACCAGATCGTCGGCATGGGCGAGGCCTACCGCATTGCCAAGGAGGAAATGGCAGCCGAAAACGTGCGCATCCAGGCGTTGCACGACCGCATGCTGGCCGGCCTCAAGGGAATTGAGCAGGTCTTCATCAATGGACATGAGACCCAGCGCGTGCCGCACAACCTGAATATGAGCTTCAACTATGTGGAAGGTGAATCGCTAATCATGGGCATCAAGGGTCTGGCGGTCAGCAGTGGCTCGGCCTGTACCTCAGCCAGCCTTGAGCCCAGCTACGTGCTGCGCGCCCTGGGCCGCAGTGACGAACTGGCCCACAGCAGCCTGCGCATGACGATTGGCCGCTGGACGACTGAGGCGGATATCGACTATGCCGTGGACACCATCCGACAAAACGTCGCCAAGCTACGCGATCTCAGCCCACTGTGGGAGATGTACCAGGACGGCGTTGATATTAGTTCCATCCAGTGGGCAGCACATTAAAGGTAATCAAAATGGCATATTCAGAAAAAGTCGTTGACCACTACGAAAACCCCCGCAACGTTGGCAGCTTTGAAAAGGGCGACGACAGCGTTGGCACTGGGATGGTGGGCGCCCCCGCCTGCGGTGACGTGATGAAGTTGCAGATCAAGGTCAATCCGCAAACGGGCGTGATTGAAGACGCACGCTTCAAGACCTATGGCTGCGGTTCAGCCATTGCGTCCAGCTCGCTCGTGACCGAATGGGTCAAGGGCAAGACGCTGGATGAAGCCGCGGCGCTGAAAAACAGCCAGATCGCCGAAGAACTGGCGCTGCCGCCTGTCAAAATCCATTGCTCCATCCTGGCCGAAGACGCCATCAAGGCGGCCGTGGATGACTACAAAAAGAAACACCTGAACTGATATGGCGGTAACGCTGACTGAAGCCGCTGCGCGGCATGTGACGCGCTACCTGACCAAGCGGGGCAAGGGAATTGGCGTTCGCCTGGGGGTCAAGACCACCGGCTGTTCGGGCCTTGCCTACCAACTGGAGTATGTGGACGAACTGGCGCCTGAAGATCTGGTGTTTGAGGGCCATGGCGTCAAGGTGCTGGTGGATCCCAAAAGCCTGGCCTACATCGATGGCACCGAGCTGGACTTTGTCCGCGAAGGCCTGAACGAGGGCTTTCGCTTTAACAACCCGCGGGAACGCGACAAGTGCGGCTGTGGCGAGTCGTTCCGCGTGTGAATCTCCAATCCAACGATTTCGAACTGTTTGGTGTGCCGCAGCGGTTTGCCCAGGACCGGGCGGCGTTGGACGCCCGCTGGAAAGACCTGCAGCGCGAAGCCCATCCCGACAAGTTCGCCGCCCAGGGCGCAGCCGCCCAGCGGGTGGCCATGCAGTGGTCGGTGCGCATCAACGAGGCCTACCAACGCCTGAAGGATCCGCTCAAGCGGGCAGCGTATCTGTGCGAGCTGGGTGGTGCACCCATCAACGCCCACAGCAACACGGCCATGCCAGGTGCCTTCCTGATGCAACAGATGCAGTGGCGCGAGTGGCTGGACGAGGCACAGGACACCCAGGCGCTGGATGCCTTGCGCGACAATGTGAATGCCGCCCAGCGTGACTTGATCCAGGCATGTGCCCGCCAACTCGATGAACTGCACGACACCAGCGCCGCCGTGCAGTCGGTGCGCTCGCTGATGTTCATCGAGAAGTTTGCGCACGATCTGGAACTGGCCTTCGACAAATTGGAAACCTGAGAATCCCTGCCGGGCGGCTTCTGGCCTGCACGGCCATTGCCCCACTTGATGACCTATGGCGCTTCTACAAATATCCGAACCCGGCCAAGCGCCCAATCCGCACCAGCGCCGCATTGCCGTGGGCATTGACCTGGGCACCACGCATTCCCTGGTGGC
>JAVBYK010000103.1 GCA_030824095.1 bacterium | reverse complement strand
TTGCCGATGGGCGATGTGGTCACCAGTTACTACCTGCGTTTGCGCGTGGCCGATGAAGCCGGCGTTCTGGCCAAGGTCACAGGCATTCTGGCTGCTTCCGACATCAGCATCGATGCCGTGCTGCAACGCGAAGCCGACGAGGTCGGTGGCGAGGGTGCCACGCAAACCGATGTCATCATTCTCACGCACGACTGCGAAGAGTCCCGCATGAACCACGCCATGGCGCTCATGCAGGCGCTGCCAACCGTGCTGCAACCGATCGTGCGCATCCGTAAGGAGGAGTTGGCCTGATGAAATACCTCTCGACACGCGGAAATCCTGAGCGCAAGCGCTTCTGCGAAATCCTGCTTGAAGGTCTGGCACCCGATGGCGGCCTGTACCTGCCGGAGAGCTATCCGCAGGTCAGCGATGCCACGCTGGGCCAGTGGCGCACGGTCTACCACACCCAGGGTTATGCGGCGCTGGCGTTCGAGATTCTGTCGCTCTACATCGACGACATTCCCGCGGCCGACCTGCGTGCCATTTGCGACAAGACCTATACCGCCGAAGTCTTTGGCACCGGCGAGATCGTGCCGTTGCGCCACCTGGAAGACGGCCTGTGGCTGGAAGCCCTGTCCAACGGCCCCACGCTGGCCTTCAAGGACATGGCCATGCAGTTGCTGGGCAACCTGTTCGAATACGAATTGGCGCGCCGCGGTGAAGAGCTGAACATTCTGGGCGCCACCAGTGGCGACACCGGCAGCGCCGCCGAATACGCCATGCGCGGCAAGAAGGGCGTGCGCGTCTTCATGACCAGCCCGCATGGCCGCATGAGCGCCTTCCAGCAGGCCCAGATGTTCAGCCTGATGGATGCCAACATCTACAACATCGCCGTCAAGGGCGTGTTTGACGACTGTCAGGACATGGTCAAGGCCGTGTCCAATGACCTGGAGTTCAAGCGCCAATACCGCATTGGCACCGTCAACTCCATCAACTGGGCGCGTCTGCTGGCCCAGGTGGTGTACTACTTTGCTGGCTACATCCAGGCCACGGAAACGAACTCGCAGAAAGTCAGTTTCACCGTGCCATCGGGCAATTTCGGCAACGTCTGCGCCGGCCATGTGGCGCGCATGATGGGCTTACCTGTTGACCAACTGGTGGTCGCCACCAACGAAAACGACGTGCTCGACGAGTTCTTCCGTACCGGCGTATACCGTGTGCGCTTGAGCGCCGACACACACGAGACCTCCAGCCCGTCGATGGACATTTCCAAAGCCAGCAACTTCGAGCGCTTTGTGTTCGACCTGCTGGGCCGCGACGGTGCCCGCACCGCCGACCTGTTTGGCGCGCAACTCGCCAAGGCTGGGCGCTTTGACCTGAGCGGTGATGCAGCCTTTGTGCACTGCGCCGAGCGCTACGGTTTCATCAGCGGCAAGAGCACCCACGCCGACCGCCTGGCCACCATCCGTGACACTTGGACGCGCCACGGCGTGATGATCGACACCCACACCGCCGATGGTGTCAAGGTGGCGCTCGAAAACCGCAAGCCCGGCGTGCCCATGCTGGTGCTGGAAACCGCCTTGCCGATCAAGTTTGCCGAGACCATTGTCGAAGCCCTGGGCCGCGAGCCCGACCGGCCGGCCAAGTTTGTCGGCATCGAAGCCCTGCCCAAACGCGTGCAGGTCATGGATGCCGATGTGGCCGCCATCAAGGCGCTGATTGCCGCTGAGTGCCAGACACTTTAGTGTGAAATAAGCCTCTAGCCCTCGTGAAACAAGGGCTTGTAGCTATCGTTTA
Source organism: bacterium (assembly GCA_030824095.1). Lineage (GTDB taxonomy): Bacteria > Pseudomonadota > Gammaproteobacteria > Burkholderiales > Burkholderiaceae_C > Allorhodoferax. Next base: position 1,031 of record JAVBYK010000103.1, on the reverse strand, counting down.
TGTAGCATTTCAGGATTCCCCGCATGACTGCACCCACGCGCGCTCCGCTGTTGCCACTGGATCAGGCGCTGTCGCGGCTACTGGCTGCGGCTTTGCCGCTGGCCGGCAACGAGTCTGTGGCTGTCGGCGAGGCCGATGGCCGGGTGTTGGCGCAGGATGTCGTGTCTGCGCTGCACGTGCCACCGCAGGACAACAGTTCCATGGATGGCTACGCCGTGCGCTGCGCTGATCTGAGCGCGCCCGGTGTGCAATTGCCGGTGTCCCAGCGCATTCCGGCCGGCTCCGCTGGCGCGCCACTGCAGAGGGGCACGTTCGCCCGCATCTTCACCGGCGCTCCGGTGCCAGAAGGGGCCGACGCCATCGTCATGCAGGAAGACTGCACGGTGCTGGATGGGGCTGACAGCCTCCAGGTCCAGATCAACACGCGGCCAACGCCAGGGCAATACATCCGCCGCGCCGGCGAGGACGTGGCCCGTGGCGATGTCGTGCTGACCCAAGGCCAACGTCTGGGGCCGGCCGAACTGGGCCTGGCCGCCAGCATCGGCATGGCGACGCTCACCGTGGCGCGCCGCCCGCGCGTGGCGCTGTTTTCCACTGGCGACGAGCTGGTGATGCCCGGCACCGTGGCGCCGCAGGATATGCCGCCCGGTGCCATTTACAACTCCAACCGCTTCTTCCTCGCCGCCTTGTTGCGCCGCATGGGCTGCGTGGTCACTGACCTGGGCATCGTGCCCGATCACCGCGAGGCTACCGTGCATGCGCTGCGCGACGCGGCACAGTCCCACGACGTGATTCTGACCAGCGGCGGCGTCTCCGTGGGCGAAGAAGACCATATCAAGCCCGCCGTGCAAAGCCTGGGCACGCTGGACCATTGGCAGATCGCCATGAAGCCGGGAAAACCCTTTGCCCACGGGCGCATTGGCGAAACGCATTTCCTGGGCCTGCCGGGCAACCCGGTGTCCAGCTTCGTGACCTTTGCCGTGCTGGTGCGGCCGTTTCTGCTGCAACTGCAGGGCATGCGCCAGGTGGCC
>JAVBYK010000241.1 GCA_030824095.1 bacterium | reverse complement strand
CGCGACTATCCGCTGACCATTGACTTCCATTTGCGCTCGGGCAGTGCGCTGGTGAAGAGCGCGCTGGTTGGCGTGGACGCGTCCAGCGCCCAGGAGTTGCGTTTCAGCGCCCGGAGCAAGAACTTCTGGGTCAACGGCCGATTCGACAAGGGCAACAACCAGTTGACCGTGGTTGACGAACGCTCCCTGGACATTGCCGGGCGAGCGCAGGTGACCCGGACTACGGGCCAGTATGTCTGCCGGCCGGCTGATCGCCCAGCCGCCAGGGTCGTATAACGCGGGAAGGGATTCAGAACTGTCGGCCTTCGCGGCGACCGTGCAATTCGTAGTGCTCGGCGCCAGTTTTGAAGATGCCCTGTTCAATGGCAGCCACCACATCCGGGTTCAACTGCAGGTAGCGGGCTTCGTCGAACGGGGCGTTGATGGAGGTCCTGTCCATGGTAGCCCAGCGGTTGTTGAAGGCCTGCAGGCTTTCCAGCATCAGGTCTTCATCGCAGGCCACATCCAGGTCCTGTTTCAGGCGTTCGGCGTGGCGCTGGAAGTCGGCGTCGGCGCCGTCGTTCTGCGATCCCGGGGCCGGTTCAAAACAGCTCTGGAATGCGCGCATGACATGCTCCACGCCCAGCTCGCTCAGGTGGCGCAGATCGTCTTCAAAATAGTGGCCGCCTGCGGCCGGCGAGGTGGCGATTTCAAAAGCGGGGAAATACACCACGTTGTCAAACTGCCGCTCCACCTCGTCTGCCGCCACGCGCAGGGCCGCCTTGGTCAACGTGGACGATACGAGCACATGCCGGTTCTCGAAGGTGGCGGCAATCGGCACCGGTGACACCGTCAGCAGCATGCGCGCGCCAGGGTTGACCACTGCGATGCGGCGTACCAGGGCAGCCAGGTCGTCTGCGGTTTCCCGGGCTGAAAAATTCACGTAGCCATGCTGCGCGGGGTCGTACCGGCCACCGGCCACGCCCGGTGCCAGAGGGAACACGGCCCCGTCGCTGCGCGCGTGCCAGGCCTCGGTCAGGCCCAGCGTGAGGATGATCCAGTCGGCCTGCAAAAAGACCTCCCGCACACAGGCCAGATGGTGTTCGCGGTCCTGGTGCAGCGCCTCGACCGAAGCAAAACCGTCCGGATCCACCGCCGCGCGGTAGGGATCGACAAAACGGTCGCCACGCTCCCACACGGTTTCCTGGGGCTGGAAGTGGCCGAAGGCCCGCTCAAACAATTGCAGTGCCTGGCGCGCCGTGTAGACATTGCCGTAGCGCGCCGAATACACGCCGTAGCCCTTGCGCCGTGCCTGCTCGGCATCCAGCTCAGCCGGGGCGGTTTCGGTGACCAGATACGGCATGCCTTCGGCTTGGATGCGTCGCGCCAGCCGCTGTGCAAAGCAGCTGCCCAGGGACACGATGGCCTGGTCGCGGCGAATCAGCGGGGCGTTGACCACCGGGTTGATGTGGCCGGGCGCTGGCGCTGTCATGGCCGGGTTCCAGTAGCAGTGGGCGGGCAGGCCCACATAGGGGTGTTGTTTCATGGGGTGTGGCCCAGCGCGGTGCTCAGGACCCGGTCAAACAAGGCCTCGTCCCGGTTGTACATACGGATGTCCTCGGGTGCGATGCCCTGCTGTTGGTAGGCGAGGTAGGCAAAGTCGATGTAGGCCTGCACACTGTCCAGCCGGGTGTGGGCGTTGATTTTCCAGCGGTAGCTGCCACCGGGGATGGACAGGCTGCGTGCCACCTCGGGGTACAGGGGCCAGCTGGCCTGGGACAGGAAATCATCGGCCTCGATGTACTGGTCCATCACCGCCGGCGCACTGCCCAGTTCCAGCGCAATGGTCTGGGCAAGGCGCACCAGCACATGGATCTTGGGGTGGTTGCCCGAATGCATGAAATTGCCGGTGCGCTGGATGTGCAGGAAGAAGGTGTCAAAGTGCGCCTTCAATGCGGAGTCGGAAAATGCCTGGCGCAGTGCGCGCACGTTGGCATTCCATTCGTTGAAGTAGCCCAGCTCACGGAACACACGGGCGTTGAACAGCCGCTGCGCGTCTTCGGGCAGCACGCGATGGCCGTAGGCCCACACGGCAATGGCCGAGTTGTAGTGGTGCACGGTCAGCTCGCCGGTGCTCTGCTTGGCGGCGTAGCAGATATCGGGGTGAAACGCCGAAAAACCGATGACCGGAACCGTGATGAGCCTGGGGCGGCGCGTGGCGCTTGCCAGGTGCTTTTCCAGCAGACCGGTGTGGCTGGAGCTGACCCAGACATCCTGATCTGCCAGCTGCAGTGCGCAGGTGCGCTCCTGGTCTGCGTCGTCCCATTGGGCCGACAGGGGCTGCGGCGTGACCACCGCAGCCGGAAAGATGGCGCCCAGGGCCGCGGCAATGCCAAAGCTCTGGCATCCGCTGTTGACGGCAATCGTTTTCAAGGGCTGTGCGGGTGATGGCATACGACAGGCGATTATCGGACTTGAATACACTGCCCTTTCTATCCACTTGGGCCGCTTGGGCGGGACGCTGATGGCGGACGCAGTTGAGAAGCAAACCACCGCGGACTACTGGTCCGAAAACACGGCGGGCACCAATCCGTTTTCACCGGAGGTGTATTGGCTGGCGATTCCCCGTGTGCAAAGCCGCTTCCAGCGCCAGGCAGTGGCCGGGCTGGACTATGAGAGTTGGGCGTACTACTGTGTGGGGGAATTCCTCGGGGCCCGCGCTCCGGTGGCCCGTGCGCTCAGCATAGGCTGCGGCAGCGGGGTCTTTGAGCGCGAGCTGCACCGGCTGCAGGCCTTCCAGCAGTGCGATGCGCTCGACATCGCTCCCGG
>JAVBYK010000217.1 GCA_030824095.1 bacterium | reverse complement strand
CCAGGAGTTCGGCTTTGAGTTCAGGGGGGAGCGCGACGCTCACGTGCCCCAGCACGCGTGGGCGGGGGGCATCAAAGTCCACCAGCACGGCGTCCACTCCGTCCAGCGAGGTGCCGGACATCAGGCCGATGTACAAACCGGACACCATGCCGCCCCGCAAGCGGGTCTACTGGGCGCTGCCCGGCAGCATGTTTGCGGCGGCCGCCAGTTGCAGGCGCACCATGGCGGCGGCCTGGTTGAAGGCGGGCCGGGAGGCTGCGGCTACCGGAACGGATTCGCTCTGGCGGGCAATGGTCAATGGGTCACGGTGGGCGCCGTTGACGCGAAATTCAAAGTGCAGGTGGGGCCCGGTGGCCCAGCCGGTCTGGCCGACGGCACCGACGTTCTGGCCCTGGCTCACGCTTTGACCACTGCGCACGGCGATGCGGCTCAGGTGGGCGTAGACCGTGATGTTGTTGCTGCCGTGCTTGACCATGACCACATTGCCAAACCCGCCCTGCGTGCCGGCAAATTCGACCACGCCGTCTGCCACCGTGCGCACCGGGGTGCCGGTGGGGGCCGCATAGTCCACGCCCAGGTGGGCGCGCCAGGTTTGCAGAATCGGGTGGAAGCGCATCTTGAAGCCGCTGGTCACACGGGAAAACTCCATCGGCGATGCCAGGAAGGCGCGGCGCAGGCTTTCACCGGCCAGTGTGTAGTAGCCGCCCTTGGTCAGGGTGTGGCTGGCTGTGGACGCTGCGGCGCTGCCGGTGGTCACGGGCTCCTGGAACCACATGGCCTGGTAGCTCTTGCCCGCATTGACGAATTCGGCATTCAGCACACGGCCGGCGCGCAGCGGTTCGCCATCGCCTTCCAGTGTCTCATAGGTCACGCTGAAGCGGTCGCCCTTGCGCAGCGCGCGGTGGAAGTCGATGTCGCCGGAGAAAATTTCGGCCAGCTGGATGGCAATGGCGTCGGGAATGCGGGCGTCGTCCGTCGCGGCAAACAGTGAGGAATTGATGATGCCGCTGGCCAGGCGCGATGAAGCCGTCATCGGCAGGGTTTCCAGCCGGGACTGGAAGCCTGAGGCGGTCTTCTCAATCGTCAAGCGCTTGAACATGCCATCGTCTTCCGGGCTCCAGCGGGCGCTGAGCTTGAGCAGGGTGTTGCCCTCGCTGGCTTCCACGGTGACGTTGCGGCCGGAGCGGCCCATCAGGGTTTGCTGAACGGTGCTGTCGGTGCGCAGAAAGGCCGCGGCTTGCGGGTCGTACACACCCAGGCGCTTGAGCAGGGCTTCGGCGGTATCGGCGGAGCGGGTGATATCCGAGCGGTACAGGCGCAGGGCCTGGGCTTGCAGACTGTCGGCCGGCGCCAGGTAAGGCAGGGGAGTGACATCTTCCACCAGGGTGTGGACCGGCAGTTCAGCCGCATCGGGTGCCAGCGATGCCACCGCATAGGTGGCGCCGGCGCCGCCCAGCATCAGGGCGGCAATGGCGATGGAAACGTGCTTGGGGTGGCGTTGGACAAGACCGGCGGCGAAGGCAAACGTTTCCTCAGCGGCCTGGATCAGGCGGTGTATCAAAATTCGGACTCCGTTGAGTAGGGACGACACCACGCGGTGCTGCGTCCCGAACTGCGATTAAGCGCACGACTAAAATCCAGCCGCTGGCTCCACTTGTGTCGCAGGAGGGACGCCAGTATAGCGGTCAACCGCACAGACACATTGATAAAAACCCTTATGAATCAAGCATCCAGCCCAACTTTACCTGTCTCAGATCAAGTTAGAGAGGCATTGGCGGTCACCCTGCGCGGCTGCGAGGAATTATTACCCCAGGACGAATGGGTCAAAAAACTGGCCAAGTCCGAGGCCACCGGCAAGCCCCTGCGCATCAAACTGGGGCTGGACCCCACGGCACCCGACATCCACGTCGGCCACACCGTGGTGCTCAACAAGATGCGCCAGTTGCAGGACCTGGGCCACACGGTCATTTTTTTGATCGGCGACTTCACCAGCATGATTGGCGACCCCTCCGGGCGCAACAGCACGCGCCCGCCGCTGACCGCCGAGCAGATCAAGGTCAACGCTGAAACCTATTACCGCCAGGCCAGCCTGGTGCTGGACCCGGCCAAGACCGAGATCCGCTACAACAGCGAGTGGAGCGACCCGCTGGGCGCTCGCGGCATGATCCAACTGGCCAGTCGCTACACCGTGGCGCGCATGATGGAGCGCAACGACTTCCATGACCGCTTCAAGGCCGGCACGCCGATTGCCGTGCACGAGTTCCTGTACCCGCTGATGCAAGGCTACGACAGCGTGGCGCTGCACAGCGACCTGGAACTGGGCGGCACCGACCAGAAGTTCAACCTGCTGATGGGCCGCACGCTGCAGGCCGAATACGGCCAGGAGCCGCAGTGCATTCTGACCATGCCGCTGCTGGAAGGCCTGGACGGCGTGGAGAAGATGTCCAAGAGCAAGAACAACTACATCGGCATTAGCGAAGACCCCAACACGATGTTTGCCAAGGTGTTGAGCATTTCTGACGTGCTGATGTGGAAGTGGTACACGCTGTTGAGTTTTCAGAGTGAAGCGGCGATTGCCGCGCTCAAGGCCGAAGTGGATGGTGGCCGCAATCCCAAGGACGCCAAGGTGGCACTGGCTAAGGAAATTACCGCGCGCTTCCACAGCGCTGCCGCCGCCGATGCGGCCGAGCAGGACTTCATCAACCGCAGCAAGGGCGGCGTGCCCGACGAGATTGCCGAACTCAGCCTGCCGCTGGGTGACGGCGGCGCAGCACAGGGCATTGCCAACCTGCTGAAGATGGCGGGTCT
>JAVBYK010000084.1 GCA_030824095.1 bacterium | reverse complement strand
ATCCGGGCCGTGATTGCCGATGCGGAAGAAATACTGCGCGCCACGGCTGACCAGACCGGTGAAAAAATTGCCGTCCTGCGCACGCGCATTCAGGATCGCCTGCTCGACGCCCGCGAACGCCTGACCGCCGCCGAGATCATCCTGGTGGACAAGACCCGCGCCGCTGCCCGCGCCACCGACGACTATGTGCATGCCAACCCCTGGCAGGCCGTGGGCATTGGCGCCGGCATCGGTTTCCTGCTCGGTCTGGCGCTGGGACGCCGCTAGTCCCTGCTGACCACCACCCATGTTGAATTCCCAAGGCGACTCCAGCACCTGGAGCACCGTCCGGTCCAAGGCCGCCACGCTGCTGGCAGTGGGTCAGACGCGGCTGGAGTTGCTGGGCAATGAGATTGAGGTCGGGCGCGTCACGGCCATGCGCCAGCTCATCCTGGCGCTATCCGTGTTGTTCTGCGTGGCCGTGGGTGTGGTGCTGACCGTCATTGGCCTGACGCTGCTGTTCTGGGAACAGCGCCTGCTGGTAGTGGCCATCGCGGGGGCTCTGTTCTGGGCCCTGGCGCTGTATTTCTACTTCGCCATGCGCGATCAGGCCCAGAAGACCGAACCCCTGTTTGCCGCCAGTCTGGCGGAACTGCAGGAAGACCTGCGCCAACTCAAGGCCGCATCCCGCCATGGACCAACGCCTGATTGACCTGTATGTGCAGCGCGGACGCCTGCGGGAACGCATTGGCGTGCAGCGCGGCCAGGTGGCACGCGAACTGGCGCCCCTGGGCGCCGCCCTGCATACCGTGGACCGGGGCCGTGCGTTGCTGCACCAGGCCCGGCTCTGGCTGTCGGCCCACCCGGCACTGGTGACCACCGCTGTAGTTGCATTACTGGTGTGGCGGCCACGTGCCGTGGTGCGTACGGTGCGCACTGGCTTCTCCCTCTGGCGCAACTGGTCCCGCCTGCGGGAATGGGCCAACGTGGGTCTGCGCGTGCTGTGAGCGGCTTGCCAGATAATTCGCCCATGGACCCCTCTGCCCCCCAATCCACCACCACCGAAGCTGCACCCGCAAGCGCGGCGACGGCGGCGTTTGATCCGGACAAGACCGTCTCCTACCAGTCACGCATGCGCCGCGCGCCACGGTGGTTTCACTCCTTCCTGGCCAGCAACAGCCGCGAGAAGAACCGCCTGCGCCAGGAGTTGGGCAAGATCAAGGGTGCCATTCCACTGTTGATGAAGCCGCGCAACGGCATCCGATGGACCGCGCAGGACCGCCGGGAACTGCAACACATGCTGCGTGCAGCGTCGGCGGTCTACCCTTACCTGATCATCTGGGCGCTGCCTGGCTCCATCGTGCTGTTGCCCTTCCTGGCCTGGCATCTGGATGCCCGACGCAAAAACCGCGAGCGCAAGGCCAGTACCGAACCTACGGTATAAATTGGCCTGCCCGTCCCCGACGGAGCAGTGGCCGCCTGCGATCCAGCGCGACCAGGGCGAGCGGCAGGAGTAACCCTTTCCTGCCAGCACCGTCGGGGCCCCTCTCTCTACCTGAAAGACCCTTTGGATGAAGCAATTCGCTGGTTTGGTGTTTTCGTGCCTGCTCTCGCTGCAGGCTCTCGCAGCCGAAGAAGTCCTGCCGTTGCGTCTGCCATCCGGCGTGGCGCCCACGGCCTACCGGCTCAGTCTGACGGTGGATCCCAACCAGGAGCGGCACAGCGGTGACGTCAGCATTGGCGTCAACATCACCCAGCCGGGCAGGCTGATCCGGCTCCATGCGGCCGAGATCGATGTGTCATCCGCCGTGCTCACCGTGGGCGGCAAGACGCTGGTTGCCAAGGCCCGCCAGCGCAATTCCGATGTGATGGACCTGGACTTTGCCGCGCCGTTTCCGGCAGGCAAGGGGACGCTGCGCATCGTCTTCACCGGCCGGCTGGAAGACAAGGACAGCCAGGGCCTGTTCCGCCAGAAGGAGGGGGGCGAGTGGTACGCCTTCACCCAGTTCGAGGCCATCAGCGCGCGCCGTGCCTTCCCCGGTTTTGACGAGCCGGGCTGGAAGGTGCCGTGGACGCTGTCTCTGACGATTCCCAAAACCATGACCGCCGTGGCCAACGCCCCGATGGCACGCGAAGTCCCGATGGGCAACGGCCAGAAGCGGGTGGAATTCAGGACCACCCAACCGCTGCCCAGCTACCTGCTGGCTTTTGGCGTGGGGCCGTTTGACATCCTGGACGCAGGCAAGGCCGGCAAGACCCCGGTACGCTTCATCACCCCGCGTGGGCGCGCCCGCGAGGCCAGCTTTGCAGCCAGCATGACACCCGGAATCCTGGCCCGCCTGGAGGCCTACTTTGGCACACCCTACCCATTTGAGAAGCTTGATGTGATGGCCCTGCCGATGACGCTGAGCTTTGGTGCCATGGAAAACCCCGGGCTGGTGACCTTCTCCTCGCTGCGCCTGCTGGCCAAGCCGGGCGAGGAGTCCACCGTGTTCAAGCGCTACTTCGTTTCCACCCAGGCCCACGAGCTGGCCCATATGTGGTTCGGCAACCTGGTGACCATGGCCTGGTGGGATGACCTCTGGCTCAACGAGTCCTTTGCCTCCTGGATGGCCGACAAGATCACCAGCCAAATGCCCGCCGAATTCCAGGGCGACAGCGGCACGCAGGAGGCCCGGGCCTGGGCCATGCACACCGACCGCCTGCTGTCCACCTCGCAGATCTACCAGCCGGTGACGGGCAGCTTCTCCCAGGGCGATCCATTGGGTGGACAGGTAGCCGCCATCGTGTATGGCAAGGGCCAGGTCACGCTGGCCATGTTCGAGACCTGG
>JAVBYK010000026.1 GCA_030824095.1 bacterium | reverse complement strand
GCGATCGGGTTGTAGAAACCGATGCGCTCAATGAAGCGTCCATCACGGCGTGTGCGCTTGTCAGCCACAACGATATTGAAGAAAGGGCGTGCTTTTGCACCGCCACGGGCGAGTCGAATGACGACCATGATTTATCCTTTGGGTGGCAGAAATTGCTTTCGACCATGTAATTCAAAGTTGAGACACGCAACTGGCCACCCGGCCAGTGACACTCTGAATAGCTCTCTATTATAACCTTTTGTGAATCCATGACCAAGATCCGTCCCAGCACCGACGCTGACATCCCTGCCATCACTGCCATTTACGCCCACCACGTGCTTCATGGCACCGGGACTTTTGAAACCACCCCGCCTACGGAACAGGATATGGCCGGACGACGCGCTGACGTCCTGTCCAAGGGGTTGCCCTATCTGGTGGTGGAAGACGCCACCGGAGTACTGGGCTTTGCGTACTGCAACTGGTTCAAGCCGCGCCCGGCCTACCGGTTCTCTGCCGAAGACTCGATCTACCTCGCCTCTTCGGCCCACGGCAAGGGATTGGGACGGCTGCTGCTGGAGGAGTTGATGGCACAGGCTGAGCGTGCCGGTGTGCGCAAGCTGATCGCCGTGATCGGTGACTCTGCCAACAAGGGATCGGTGGGCGTGCACGCGGCGTGTGGCTTCAGCCATGTCGGCGTGTTGACCAATTGCGGCTGGAAGTTTGACCGGTGGTTGGACGTGGTGCTGATGGACCGCGTCATTGGCGCCGGCAGCACCAATGCTCCCGCACAATCGGGGTCATGAAAAACAAAACCCTGGCCGCTTGGCTCACATTCCTGGGAGGGCCGTTGGGTCTGCACCGCTGGTATCTGCATGGCGGGGGAGACCGCCTGGCCTGGATACTTCCCATTCCGACACTGGCCGGCCTGTACGGCGTGCTGCGCGCACGCAGCATTGGCCTTGACGACCCGTTGAGTTGGGTACTGATTCCCCTGCTTGGCTTCACCATAGCCGGTTGCGCCATCAATGCCCTGGTATACGGGTTGATGGCTGCCGAAAAGTGGAACCGGCGATTCAACCCCGGCGCATCAGAGGATGCACGAGCCGGCCAGACCAACTGGTTTACGGTGGGCGCGCTGGCGGCATCCCTGCTGGTGGGGACCACGGTGCTGATGGCCAGCCTTGCCTTCAGCTTCCAGCATTACTTTGAATACCAGGTCGAGGCAGCGCGCGCACTGTCCCAGTCACCCGAACCTAAAAAATCTGCAGACTGATCCAGTAGGCAATGGCCGCGACAAAGGCGCTAGCGGGGATGGTGAAAATCCACGCCCAGACAATGTTGCCGGCCACACCCCAACGCACCGCGCTGGCGCGCTGCGTGGAGCCCACGCCCACGATGGCCCCGGTGATAGTGTGGGTGGTTGAAACGGGAATTCCCAGCGCAGTGGCCAGGAACAGCGTGATGGCGCCTCCGGTCTCGGCACAAAAACCACCCACCGGCTTGAGCTTGGTGATCTTCTGTCCCATGGTCTTGACGATGCGCCAGCCGCCAAACATGGTGCCCAGGCCAATGGCGGCATAGCAACAGAAAATGACCCAGTTGGGTGGGGAGGACTCACCCGCCGTGGAATAGCCAGTGGCAATCAATAGCATCCAGATGATGCCAATGGTCTTTTGCGCATCGTTCCCGCCATGGCCCAGGCTGTAGGCACCGGCCGACACCAGCTGCAAGCGACGAAACCATTTATCGACCTTGGAAGGTCGGGTGCGGCGAAAGACCCAGGCCACCAGCACCATCATCATCGAACCCAGCACAAAGCCCAGCACCGGTGACACGAAAATGAACACCACGGTCTTGAGGATGCCGGTTGATACCAGCGTGCCGGCACCGGCCTTGGCAATCACCGCCCCCACAATCCCGCCAATCAGCGCGTGGGAGGAACTGCTGGGAATGCCGTAGTACCAGGTAATGACATTCCAGGTGATGGCGCCCAACAGTGCACCAAACACCACATGGGTGTCCACCACACCCGGCTGCACAATGCCCTTGCCCACGGTAGCGGCGACACTGAGCTGAAAAATAAAGATCGCAATCACATTGAAAAAAGCGGCAAACAGGATGGCCTGCCCGGGCTTGAGAACACCCGTGGAGACCACGGTCGCAATCGAGTTGGCCGCATCATGAAATCCATTCATGAAGTCGAACAACAGGGCCAGTACCACCAGCAGGACTACCACCCAGAGGGTCGTTTGTACGGTTTCCATCGTCGCGCAGCCAACCGGATCAGGAGTTTTCGAGGATGATGCCCTCGATCACATTGGCCACGTCTTCGCACTTGTCCGTGATGGTTTCCAGCAGCTCGTAGATGGCCTTGAGCTTGATGACCTCGCGCACATCCGGCTCCTCACGAAACAGCTTGCTCATGGCGGTGCGCATCACGCGGTCGGCGTCGGACTCCAGACGGTCAATCTCTTCGCAGGTCTTCAACGCCGCTTCGGCTGTGGATGGCTCGGCAATGTGGGCCAGCAGCTTGACCGCATCGCGCAGGCGCTCGCAGCACTTCACGCTGAGATCCGTCAGCCGGGTAATTTCTTCGGTCATATGGCGCACGTCATACAGCGCCATGGTTTCTGCAGAATCCTGGATCAAGTCAGCCACGTCATCCATGGTGTTGATCAGCGAGTGGATCTGCTCCCGGTCAATCGGCGTGATGAAGGTCATGTGAATGGCCTTGTTGCACTCGTGGGTTACACGGTCGGCAGCACGTTCAGCATCGTCCACTTCCTGGTTGTACTTGGCCCGCAAGTCCAGGTCACCATAGTTAGCCACCAGCCGCGA
>JAVBYK010000027.1 GCA_030824095.1 bacterium | reverse complement strand
AAGTCGACCGCCCCCACCTTGATGGCATCCCCGAACAGTCCCTTGCGGACCAGTTCATCGTGACTGTGGACCTGATTGCGGCCATGCCGCTGGGCGTAGTCCACCGCACGCTCGGCGCGCTCCAGTGTGGTGTTGGGTGAATCCTCGGCCGTCACGCGGGTGAAGCCTGCACAGGCCGTGATGCGACCGACCTGCGGAAAATTGAACTTCTCCATATTGGCGCGAAAGCGCTCGAATGCTGCCAGTACCAGAGCCTCCTCGGGGCAATGCATCAGGACCGCAAACTCTTCCCCACCCAGTCGGTAAATACGATCATAGGTACGGAACGTGTTATTCATGATCCGCGCCACCAGCAACAACACCTCATCGGCAATCAGGTTCCCGCTCTTGTCATTGATGACACCGAAGTCGTCCACCGTGACAGTGCCCAGCCAGTAATTGGGCGGCACCCGGTGGCGGCGCTCCGCCACGGGCAGGACACTGGCCTCCAGCACACCGGTTTCACCTTCCAGTCCGTGGTCCATCTCCTCCAGTACCGCGCTGTAAAAGGTATCGTCCAGCGCCTTGCGGTTGAGCAACCCAGTCAGTGCATCACGATCACTGTAGGCCAGCAGTTTGTACATGTTGCGAAACACATGCACCATGTCATCAATCACCTGCAGTTGTCCCTCTGACAAGGGCGAGCCGGAATGTACCTCCACTACCCCTTCTTCGTCGTTGGTGTTGCCGGAAAACAGGGGCAGGTAGCTGATGCGGGGGCCCTCTTCGCCGGCCCATGCGTATTCGATCAGATTGCCTTCCTGCAGGCAGCGCAGCCGGTCCCGTTCGTCGGCCAATTCGCGCAAGGTCTGAAAGTCGACCCGCAAGGGATCGACCACCTTGCCGCCGCCCCTTACATCGAGCGAAGCCACCTCCAGCCAGCGTTTCACGCCCTCTTCACTCACCACCCGGGCAATGACGATGCGGTCAATGCGCAGCAGGTCTATCAGCCCCTTGGCAAGGGTCAAATCCAGCAACTCCCGATCACGGTGATCGGTCAGTTTGATGATGTGTTCGGTGAGTGTAGCCATGGCCACATAATAGCCCTGAATGCGGGCACCGTCACCTTTTCGCGGCCTCCCGGTAGGCCTCTGCGACGGCCGGCGCATCCTGCCGCTGTTCGGCCAATTCGGCCAGGGCCAGCCAGGTATCCCGGCGCAATTCGGATTCGTGCAGGATGGACAGGGACTGCTTGAGCAACTGCTGGGCCTTGCCCCACAAGCGCAGGCGCATGCAGACCACGCCGGCAAGGTATTGCAGCACCGCATCGCGCGGATTGGCCATTTGTGCCGTCTCGATGCGGGTCAGCCAAGCGGTATCCAGTTCCCCGCCCGTGGCGGCAAATCCGCGCTCCAGCACTCGCGCCAGCCGGACACGCTGTGCCAAAGATAGCGCCTCGTAACTCTGGACCATGCTATCCCAGACTGGCAACAGCCATTGCCTTGACAGTGCCACATCACCACCGTGGGAGAGCAACCTTTCAGCCGCCTCAAAGGCCACTTCAGGAATGCGCTGTTCGGCCGTATCCAGGGCATCCCAGGCACGCTGGATCTGCACCCCGTCGTGTGCCGAACGGATCAACTCGATGGCCAGTCCGCGCGCAATGCTCTTGCCAGCGGATTCGGAGAACGCCCTGTGCTTGGCGAGCAGGCGTGCCGTCTCCAGCGCCACCAGCAACTGCCCGGCCTGACGAGCCGCGCGGAATCGCATGCGCAGCGCTACGGTGCGCCGGGCAGCACCCTGGGGCAACTGATCCAGCCATTGCATGGCATTGGTGGCGTCCCGGTCGTCCAGCGCCCAGCGGGCGCCCCGGAGTTGGACGCCTTCCCGCGCCTCCTGGGCTTCGCGACTCGCCGCTTCCGCCAGTGCCTTCTGGAAGTGTTCGTCACGCATGGCGCGATTTTGCAGGGCATGGGCGCTCTCGGCCGCCAGCAGATGCGACAGTGTGCGCAAACGCGGGCCGTGGGCCAGGCGCTCGCCCCGGCGCTGAACCGCTTCTTCCAGCGAAATCACCAGTTCGGCCGCCTTGCGGGCGCGAATGAACCGGCCAGACACCAGATGCGACAAGGACTCCAGCAGCGCGGTGTACATCGCACGCTCGCTTTGCAGCAGGCGCCAACGGCGTGCCTGCTGGGGAATGTTCGTCAACGCTGACAATGCCCGCATGGCCAGATGCAGGGTCACAAAGCTGCCCGCCAGCAACAGCAGGAACAGATTCAGAGACAGATCAACCCGGTGGGGAGACCAGAACAGGGTCACCGTGGCGTGATTGTCGCCAGCAAACAGCGCACTTGCCACCGCGATTGCGAACAGGGCCGTCAGCCACAGAGCAGCCCGCATGGTCAGCGCCCCGCTGCCGCTGTGGACAGGGCCGCCAGGGTGTCATCGACCCTCGGCAGTTCCAAAGCCTTCATTTGCCCACGAACCTGCAGCAGTAAATTGGCGGCGGTCTGCGTCTTGCGCGACGACGCATCGAAATACCGCCCCAAGGAAACGGATGCGGACCCCAAATCGGCACGAACCGCATCAATCTGGCGCGACAGCAGGCCCAGTCGCGCATTGAGCAGTTTGAGCTTGAGGTTTTCGCGCAGGAAGAACGACTGTTCTGGCGACAGCAGGGCGGCGTCCGGGTCTTCAATGCGGCTGACCCGCACCAGGTTGCGCATTTCCTGTGCCACAAGCTGCCCCATGCGCACCCACCAGTTGGTTACGGTTTCCTCGGGTTTACGCTTGGCAGTTTCGTTGCTGCGCGGTGTGGACACGGCGTTGGCGATGGGCAG
>JAVBYK010000159.1 GCA_030824095.1 bacterium | reverse complement strand
TGCATGCTTTTCGGCCAGCTCGATCAGTGTCTGAGCCAGCCGTGAGCCCAGGCTCATGGTTTTCAGTGCATCCACCTTTTCGTAGAGCTGGCGTGTGCTCTCCCGCTGTTTCTTCATCAGCGCCTGGCGGAACTCCTCGTGTTCGGCAAAGACCTGCAAAAAGCTGTTCCGCTGCAGTTTGAGGATGGTCACCGATCCGTGCGCGTGGATGTCGTGGGGATGGGGTCTGTCCCCCAGAAGCACGTTCTCACCCAACCATTGCCCGGGTTCGATGTAGTCCAGGGTGATGGATTTGCCGGTGGCGGTGGTCAGGCCAACACGCAGGCTGCCGCTGGCACAGGCCATCCAGCTCGCAGGACTGTCGTTTCGGGCGGCAATCTGCTCACCGTCCCGATAACGGCACACACCCGCCTGGCGCAGAATGTCGTGGCGCAGAGTAGGTGACAGCGAGGCAAACCACAGCCCCGCATTGATGTTTCTTCGCTCCGGGATGCTCAGCAAAGCCACGTCGTCGTCATGCATCGATGACCATGTCTGCTTCCTGAGTCGGAATTCCATCGTTGGTGAAGCGGCAACGTGCATGTGAGTGACCGATACGTAAGGGTTGAGACAGAATAAAACGAGCGAGCGCTCGTTTTATTGAAAATGGTACGATGCTTCCCATCCGCTGTCAATCCAAGGCAGTTCCGCGTCTTTCCCCTATTCCATGCCACCGGCTCCCCAGCTTCTTTCCCTGCCACCCACGTTCAGTTGCGCTGACTTTCGCCGTGTCACGCCCGTGGATGAGGCCAATCTGTGGGGGCTGATCTTCGACCGCAACGCTGAGGCCATCCGCGTGAAACGGCGCGATACGGCCCTGGAAAACCTGGAGCGCATCTTTGCCGCGACCTTCCGTCTGGCCAATGCCAGCGGGTTTCAGGCCATGACCTTGCGCGACCTGTGCCGGGAGACGGGCATGTCCATGGGCGGGCTGTACAGCTACATCGCGAACAAGGATCTGCTGTCGGCCATGATTGACGATGTGATCCGCTACCTCTGCGAAATGCTGCCGGAGTGGTTCAGCGGCATCGCCGATCCACTGGACCGGCTGGAGGCGGTGCTGCGCGGGCACCTGTTCCTCTCAGAAATGCTGCATCCCTGGTTCTTTTTCATGTACTTGGAGACGCGCACGCTGCCCGCAGCGCAACGCCGTGAAGCCATGGCGTCCGAACTGGGTATCGAGAAACACATGGCGCAGATGCTGGCGACCCAGCCGCACCTCAGCGCTGCGCAAAGCCAGTTGCTGGCATCCCACGCCCTGGCCATGGTGCAGGACTGGCATTTGAAGCAGTGGAAGTACAACGCTGCCGGCGTGACAGTGGACGCCTTCGCCGACAGCGTGGTGGCGCTGGTGCGCGCCCGGGTGGCAGACGCGCGTTAGGCGCCAACCATGCCGCGCAGGCGCTGTGTGATGATGCCCTCGGCTTCGCGCATGATGCGGTCAATCAGCTCCTTGACGGTGGGCACATCGTGGATCAATCCCGCGACCATGCCGCAGGACCACGCGCCGGCCTCCATGGTGCCGTCAATCATGATGCGCGGGTAGACACCCGCCACCTCTTCGATGATGTCCTCGAACTTCAGGTTGGCGCCCAAGGTGCGTTCCTTTTCCAGCAGTCGGTCCACCGCCGCATTGCGCAACACGCGTTCGGTGTTGCGCAGCGGGCGCATCACCAGGCGCGTGTCGAGTTCAGACGCCGCCACGATGGCCTGTTTCACGTTCGGGTGAACCGGTGCCTCCTGGGTGGCGATGAAGCGGGTTCCCATGTTGATGCCGTCGGCACCCATGGACAGGGCCGCCACCAGGGAACGCCCGTCGGCCATGCCGCCGGAGGCGACAAACGGAATCTTCAGTTCGTCGGCGGCGCGCGGCAGCAGGATGAAGTTGGGCACGTCGTCCTCGCCCGGATGGCCGCCACATTCAAAGCCGTCGACGCTGACGGCATCGCAGCCGATCGACTCGGCCTTGAGCGCATGGCGCACGGAGGTGCACTTGTGGATGACCTTGATGCCGGCCTCATGCAGCGCGGGCAGGTATTTCTGGGGGTTGTTGCCGGCGGTCTCCACCGCCTTGACGCCGCCGTCGATGATGGCCTTGATGTAGCCCGGGTAGTCGGGTGAACTCACCGTGGGCAAAAAGGTCAGGTTCACGCCGAAGGGCTTGTCGGTCATCTCGCGGCAGCGCCGGATTTCATTGGCCAGGGCCTCGGGGCTCTTCTGGGTCAGTCCCGTGATCATGCCCAGGCCACCGGCATTGGAAACTGCCGATGCCAGTTCGGCAAAGCCCACATAGTGCATGCCGCCCTGGATGATGGGGTGCTGGATGCCAAAGAGTTCGGTGATCTGGGTTTTCATGGTCGCGTCTCGGTCTTTGTGTGTTGGGTTGAAGGCACGGGGCCATTATCCCGATGGCTCCGCGCTGCACTGTCACACAAGCGCCTCGGCCGAGGCGACGCAAGTCACAACCAAGAGAATGCTATAAATGAAATAGCAAACTATTTATATTCCACGAGGGCTATGGCCCGATTTGTCGCTAAACGTCGATGTTGCCGGCGCGCAGTGCGTTGGTTTCGATGAAGTCGCGTCGCGGCTCCACCTCGTCGCCCATCAGCATGGTGAACACGCGGTCGGCTTCGATGGCGTCGTCGATCTGCACTCGCAGCAGGCGGCGCACGGTCGGGTCCATGGTGGTTTCCCACAACTGCTCGGGATTCATTTCACCCAGACCTTTGTAGCGCTGGCGGCTGGTGGCGTGTTCGGCCTGGGCGATCAGCCAGGCCA
>JAVBYK010000085.1 GCA_030824095.1 bacterium | reverse complement strand
CTCACCGCGATGGCGGTGGCGCCATTGGCGCGCAGCACGGCGCTCATGCGGCCAATTTCTTCTTCCACCTCTTCCGGCGTGCCGTCGCTCTCGCACAGCAGAATGGCTTCAGCGTTCAGGTCGTAGCCGGCGTGCACATAGTCTTCCACGGCGGCGGTCATGGGCTTGTCCATCATCTCCAGCCCGGCCGGGATGATGCCCGCAGCGATCACGGCGGCCACGGCATCGCCGGCCTTGCGGATGTCGTCAAAGCTGGCCATGATGCAGCGCGCCAATTGCGGCTTGGGCACCAGCTTGACGGTGACTTCGGTGATGACGGCCAGCATGCCTTCGCTGCCGACGATCAGGCTGAGGAGGTCGTAGCCGGGTGTGTCCAGCGCATCGCTGCCAAAGGTGATGGGATCGCCTTCGATGGTGTAGCCCTTGACCTTGAGCACGTTGTGCAGCGTGAGTCCGTATTTCAGGCAGTGCACGCCGCCCGAGTTTTCGGCCACGTTGCCGCCAATGGTGCAGGCAATCTGGCTGGACGGGTCGGGTGCGTAGTAAAGCCCTAAGGGCGAGGCTGCCTCGCTGATGGCCAGGTTGCGCACGCCGCACTGCACCACCGCCGTGCGGCTGCGCTTGTCCATTTTCAGGATCTTGTTGAAGCGGGCCAAAGACAGTGTGACGCCCATCGCATGGGGCATGGCACCGCCGGACAGGCCCGTGCCTGCCCCACGTGCCACCACGGGCACACCCATATCGAAGCAGGTTTTCAGAATGGCAGCCACTTGCGCCTCGGTCTCGGGCAGGGCCACCACCAGCGGCCGCTGGCGGTAGGCGGTCAGGCCGTCGCACTCGTAGGGGGTGGTGTCCTCGCGGTTCCACAGCAAGGAGCTTGAAGGTAAATGGGCCTCTAGCCCTCGTACAACCTTGGCTTGTAGCTCTGCTTTTTGTAGCAACTGGGTGTCGGCGGTGGAGGTGGGGGCGTTCATGGTGGGACTGTACGGCAAACCCGGTTTGCGTGGTGTGAAGAAATTGAAACCTAGGCCACCGCTTTTTTCAGCCAGTCGGCAAAGGCAGCGCATTCCCAGCGGTCCATCATGCCGGTGCGCCAGCACAAGTAGTGCGCATGGGGGCTGGGCACGTTGCCGGCATACACGGCGTTCGTGCCCAGGCGCACCAGGGAGCCGTGTTCCAGCCAGGGCGCGCCCAGCTTGAGCCGCACCAGGGCCACGCCCATGCCGGCGGCGGCGGCGTCGCACATCAGTCCGATGTCGTTGAACTGGGAGCCTTCGATTGGCTCGGGCCAGTCCAGGCCCCGCGCGGCAAACCAGGTGCGCCAGGGCTCCAGCGGGCTGCGCAACAATGGAACGCCCTCCAGGTCCTGCGCCACGTCGAACGGCCCGTGTTCGCGCACAAAGGCGGGCGAAGCCAGCGGTGTGACCTCGTCCTTCATCAGCAGCGCGTGCTCCATGTCAGCGTAGCGACCCGGGCCAAAGCGCACCATCAGGTCGGCGTCTTCGGCCACCACGTCCAGCAGCGGAATGGAGACTTGCAGGGTCAGGTCGATTTCGGGATAGGCGTCGGTGAACTGGCGCAGGCGCGGGATCAGGATGGAGCGCGAGAACGTGGGTGTGACCGCCAGTTTCAGCTTGCGTTTGCCCGGTGCGGCGGCCGAGCTGGGAAACTTTTGCAGGATGGCCAGGCCCTCGCGCACATGGGCCAGGTATTCGCTGCCCTCGGTGGTCAGCGAAAAGTCGGCACGGCCAAACAGCTTGGTGCCGATGATCTCTTCCAGTTGCCGCACGCGGTGGCTCACGGCGCTGGGGGTTACGCACTGTTCCTCGGCCGCCTGCGTCACACTGCGCAGCCGTGCCAGCGCCTCAAAGGTCAACAGGCACTGGATGGGCGGAATGCGTGCGGCACTGCGTGCAGCGGGAGGCGTGGGGGCAGAATCCATGTCCGTCACTATAATCCGGCACCCTTTTCCCGTCGCCCTCCATTCCCCCACCCCCTCTTTCAGCAGGAACCGCCGTGTCCGACACCCTTGCGGTATTGCCGCAGTACTTCATCCCCAAGCAGGCGTTGACCGCGCTGGCCGGCAAACTGGCCAGCGCGCGCGCTGGCTCCTGGACCACGGCCGTGATCCGCTGGTTCGTCCAGCGTTACCAGGTCAACATGGCCGAGGCCGCCAACCCGGACATCGCCAGCTACGCCACCTTCAACGACTTTTTCACCCGTGCCCTGAAAGAGGGCGCCCGGCCGCTAGCCCAGGTCGACCTGCTGTGCCCGGTGGATGGTGCCATCAGCCAGTTTGGCCGCATAGAGCGCGACCAGATCTTTCAGGCCAAGGGCCACAGCTACTCCACGACCGCGCTGGTGGGTGGCGATGCGACTCTGGCAGCGCAGTTCCAGGACGGGCACTTTGCCACCCTGTATCTGAGCCCCAAGGACTACCACCGCATCCACATGCCCTGTGATGGCGTGTTGCGCCGCATGATTTATGTGCCGGGCGATCTGTTCTCGGTGAACCCGACCACGGCTCGGGGTGTGCCCGGCCTGTTTGCCCGCAACGAGCGGGTGGTCTGCGTGTTTGATACGCCGCACGGCCCGTTTGTGCAAGTGCTGGTCGGCGCCACCATAGTGGGCAGCATGGCCACCGTCTGGCACGGGCAGGTCAACCCGCCGCGTCCGGGGCGCATCTGGGAGCGCAGCTACGACGATGGCGCGGTGCGTCTGCGCCAGGGCGAGGAGATGGCCCGCTTTTTGCTGGGCTCTACGGTCGTGATGCTGTTTCCCCAGGGGCCGCTGGCCTTCAATCCGCAATGGGCACCCACCGGTGCCATTCG
>JAVBYK010000261.1 GCA_030824095.1 bacterium | reverse complement strand
TGCACCGAGTTCCAGCCGGGGCCGCCAAATTCTTTGGGCCAGCCGTGGCCCAGCCAGCCCTTTTTGCCAAGAATCTTGGCCCAACGCTGCATATCGTCGCGCGTCAGCTCCAGTGCGTTGTGCACCTTGTGGGAAATGTCGGCTGGCAGGTTTGCTGCCACCCAGGCGCGAATGTCTTCGCGAAACTGCTGCTCTTCAGGGGTAAAGGCCAAGTCCATCTAATAATCTCCAAGTAGACATTCCGCTTTTTAGCACGGTCGTTCGATCAGCTCTGTCCGGGTTGTGACAGCCGTCCGAAGTGATGGTCGATAAAGCCCAGCCGGCTCGTAGCGCTTTTCGGTATGGCTCGGGGCGGTCAGGACTTGGGTGTTGCAATGTGCCCGAGTTTTGCGGCCTGGGTAACGAGGCGCCTGTATTCCTGAATGGATGTCACCGCTATGGCTGACACGTCAACCAAGCAATTGCCTCTGACTCGTCGGTGAAGGCCTTGCGCGTTCGGTCTTGAATGAACGACAAATCATCCAGAAACGAGAATATTTTCTTGGCCTCTTCCGTTTCGTTGTGCAGCAAGGCTATCGAAACATTCCGGCTCAGTCCTGCCTGATCGGCAATGAGCGGCACATCCTGTACATCCATCAATCGCATGCTGAGTGTGACGAAGCGATGATCGACGAGAAAACGATTGGTCTGGTATTGCTTGGCAGCGGCCATGCCCTCAGCGACCAATATCCTGTCAGCAGCAAGGTCCAAGGTTCCAAACGTCGTGAGTCGGATGATTCTCTCGGCTGGCATGTGGCCGGTAGTTACCTTGAACATAACGCAATGATCCTATAGTCATGAATGGCCGCACATACCGCGATACGGCCCATTTCGAAGAGTGGGTATTCGTAAGCCAGACATTTCAAACAGTCTGTATCGCCGGTATTTTCCCACGGACCGATTCACGACCACCCCAACTTGGCGCCCCGCCATCCAGCGGGTCGCAGTCAGTTGGACTCCGCCACCCCCAACTCCTTGCACAACGCCGCCACGGTCTGACGCAGTGCCGCCACCTCCTGCTCCAACTGCGCCACACGCTCTGCCAACGCGGCAGAAGATTGCGCGCCTGTTGCCGCCGTGGAGCCCGCGCTGGCCTCCACATCCACCGGTCCGCACAGCAAATGCGCCCAACGCTGCTCGCGGGCGCCGGGCGCGCGTGGCAGCTTGACGACCAGCGGGCCGCCTTTTTCGGCAGAGCGGTCCTGCAGTTCCTCCAGAAAACCTTCCACCGAGGAAATGTCGGCGAAGCGGTACCAGCGCTCGGCGTTCAGGCGCAACTCGCCGGCCGTCTGCGGGCCCCGCAGCATCAACAGGCCCAGCAGCACGGCGGACTGCTCGGGCACGCCCACGCCGCGCTGGAAGTTGTGCTCGTAGCGGGCCACCCGGCTGCCGCTGGTTTCGCGCACCAGGTTCAGCGGCATCAAGGTATCGAGCGCGGTGGCAATCTCGGCCTCGGTCAGGTTCATCAGCGGCTCGCGGCTGGTCTTCTGGTTGCAGCCCAGCATCAGCGTGTTCAGCGACAGCGGGTAGCTGTCGGGCACGGTTCGGGCCTTTTCCATCAGGGTGGCGAGCACGCGGGCTTCAATGTCAGAGAGGGTGATGGAAGCCGGTGGGGTGGTGGTGGGAATGGATGACATGGTGGGACGGTGGGCAACAGATGCGATGGGAGGCGCAATTATCGGCCCGTGGCGGGGCACGGTTCGTCCGTTCAGCCTCCTGGCCCCGGCTGTCGCCCCAGCGCGCCGCCCTGGTGCCGCCACTCTGGCAGACCGGTTCACCATGGCGGTCAAAGCCATAGGTGCGGGCCAGCACCATGTCGCAGACATGCATGCCGACTGGGATCTGCGTGTACTCGAACACGACACTGCGCGTGACGCGCGCGCCGGCACGGACCACGCTGCCGTGGCCTATCCAGGTTGGCCCCTCAATGACGGCGCCAGCCTCGATGCGCACGTTGGAGCCAATGTAGACGGGGCCCGAAATCTGCACGTCGTCCCAGGCAATGGCGGTGTTGAGCCCGACCCAGATGCCCGGGCGAACCTGCTGCCCCGGCATGGGCATGTGGGCCATCTCGCCCTTCAAGGCCCGTTGCACCACCGACCAGTAGTCACTCAGGCGGCCCACATCCAGCCAGTTGAATGGCCGGTTCTGTACATAGAACGGTAGTTGCTGCGCCACCAGTTGCTGGAACAGTTGTGAGCCAATGTCATAGAAGATGCCGGCAGGCACCTTGCGCAGCACCGCGGGTTCGAAGATATAGATGCCGGTGCTGGCCAGGGTGGAGTGCGCCACTTCGGGCGCGGGCTTTTCCTGGAAGGAGCGCACGCGGCCGTTGGCATCGGCACCGATGATCCCGTAGGCCTGCACATCGGCCCGGTCAACCGTCTGCGCCATGACGCTGGCGATGGCCCCCTGCCGGTGGTGTTCCGCCAGTGCGGCGGTGATGTCCAGGTCGATCAGTGCGTCCCCGCACAGCACCAGCGTGCTCTCGTCAAAGAATCCGCCAAAGTCCTGAATGCTGCGCATGCCACCGGCCGAGCCCTGTGGGCGGGGTATCACGTTGCCGTGTTCGCGGGTGCCCTCGTAGGCGTATCCAATCTCCACGCCCCAGCGGTTCCCGTCTCCGAAATATTCCTCAATTTTGTGGTGGTGAAAGGCGACGTTCACCATGATTTCCCGGATGCCGTGGCGCGCTAGATGCTCCACCAGGTACTCCATCAGCGGTTTGCCCAGCACCGGCACCATGGGCTTGGGTCGGTCTTGTGTCAGGGGGCGTAAACGGGTGCCTTGCCCCGC
>JAVBYK010000262.1 GCA_030824095.1 bacterium | reverse complement strand
CGCAACTCCCTGCACCAGGCCCACCACGAGGCCATGGAGTGCCTGGGTCAGATGCTGTGGGAAAGCCAGCAGGCAGGGCGCCCGCCACAGGGCGATGCCTACATCGCCTGCGTGCAGCGCCACGCCACCCGGGATTGACCGTTACACCCATGCTGCACCGATACCTGCCTCTGGGTCTGCTGCTGCCGCTGCTGGCCTGCACATCCGTGCCGCTGCCCGAAGAGCAGCGTGCGGGGGTTGTCGGCTCCAATGCCTGGACCCTGTCGCCGGTTCAACCCGGTCCCACCCGCGTAGCGGTCCCCCAATGGCAGCACTACCGTTTTCCGGGCAAGCCGGCCACGGCGTTTTCCTACACCGATCGCGATGGCCGCAATGCCATGGAGGCACATGCAGACTCTTCGGCCAGCATGTTGCGCCAGTTGGTGCACATTGCGCCCGCAGAGCTGAGCCGCATCCAGTTTTCCTGGAAAGTGCCTGAACTGATTGCGCAGGCCGATCTGGCCCGCCGGGATGGCGATGACTCGCCAGTGCGCGTCGTCCTGGCCTTTGATGGAGATCGCTCCCGCTTCTCCACCAAGAACGCCCTGCTATCCGAACTGTCGCACGCCATCACGGGTGAGCCGCTTCCGTATGCCACGTTGATGTACGTGTGGTGCAACACCCGCAAGCCGGGCTCCGTGGTCATCAATCCACGCACCGACCGGATCCGGGAACTGGTCGTTGAATCGGGTGTGAGGAACCTGGACCAGTGGATGGACTATGAACGGGATATCCGTGCGGACTTTGTGCATGCCTTCGGCGAGCAGCCAGGCGCCCTGGTGGGCATTGGCATCATGACCGACTCCGACAACACCCAATCCAGCGCGCGGGCGTGGTACGGGCCGCTCAGGCTGACTGCGGCCCGGTAGGCCGCGCAGCACCGATTTATTTACTTGAACTTGGCCTGCGGCACGGTCTTGAGTTCGCCGGGCAGGCTGCCCATGTAGTCGGCCAGAACCTTGAGTTCGGCATTGGAGAACTGCTTGGCCACACCACCCATGATGGCGTTGCCACGGCCCACCATGGGATTGCTCTCGGTCTTGTAGGCCTTTAGGGCCACAAACAGGTAGTCGCTGTGCTGGCCAGCGATCTTGGGATAGGTGGGGTCCAGCGGCTTGCTGAAACTGTCGCCATGGCAGGAGGTGCAGGCGCCCTTGGTCACCAACTCCATGGCTTTGGAAGAACCGTCGGCTGCCTTGCCCGGCGCCGTTGCACCGGCCACCACGCCACTGGCTTCGTAGTACGCGGCCACATCGGCAATGTCCTGCTCGGTCAGGGAGTCGGCGATGCCGCGCATGGTGGGATGCTTGCGCTCACCCTTCTTGTAGGCGTTCAGCGCCGACGCAATGTACTTGGCGCCTTGGCCGGAAATCTTGGGCACTTTGTGCACTTCCGGGAAGCTGGCCTGATATCCGACAATGCCATGGCAACCAATGCACAGAGCGATCTTCTTTTCGCCAGCTTGTGCATCACCCTTGATGTCCTGGGCAAAGGCGCTGGCAGTGGTCACCGAGGCGACAAGGGTAGCGAAAACGGTTAGCAACAGTTTGTTCATTTTGCAAGGACAATTAGACAATGTTTGATTTAAATCTAATTTTCATTATATAGATCAGCGCCCAGCAGTCTCCGTAGCCACTAAGCTGCTTCTTTCGCCCCCAAATTTTTGCCCCGCAGGCTCGAAACCATGAAATTCCACGGAACCAAGAACTACGTTGCCACCCAGGACCTGATGCTGTCGGTCAACGCATCCATCACGCTGCAGCGCCCCCTGCTGGTCAAGGGCGAGCCCGGCACCGGCAAGACCATGCTGGCGGAGGAAGTGGCCGAGGCGCTGGGCATGCCCCTATTGCAGTGGCACATCAAGTCCACCACCAAGGCGCAGCAGGGCCTGTATGAATACGACGCGGTGAGCCGCCTGCGCGACTCGCAACTGTCCGACATCGACGGCGGCGAGCGCGTCAAGGACATCCACAACTACATCGTCAAGGGCGTGCTGTGGCAGGCCTTCACCGCCGACCAGCCAGTAGCCCTGCTGATCGACGAAATCGATAAGGCGGACATCGAATTTCCGAACGACCTGTTGCGCGAAATCGACCGCATGGAGTTCTATTGCTACGAGACCCGCCAGTTGATCCGCGCCAAGCACCGCCCGCTGGTGTTCATCACCTCCAACAACGAAAAGGAACTGCCCGACGCCTTCCTGCGCCGCTGCTTCTTCCACTACATCAAGTTCCCTGACGCCGAGACCATGAAGAGCATCGTCGACGTGCACTTCCCTGGCCTGAAGTCCGAGTTGCTGACCGCAGCGATGAAGACCTTTTATGACGTGCGCAACCTGCCCGGCCTGAAGAAGAAACCGTCCACCAGCGAGCTGCTGGACTGGCTCAAGCTGTTGATGGCCGAAGACATTCCCGCCGAAGCCCTGCACGCCAAGGACGACAAGATGGCCGTGCCGCCGCTAGTGGGCGCGCTGCTGAAGAACGAACAGGATTCGACCCTGTTCGAGAAGCTGATGTTCATGCAACGTCACAACCGCTAACCGGAGTCTGAGCCCCAATGAAGAACAATTTGCTGCTCGAAGGCCTGTCGGACGCCATTGGCTTTGTCGGCGGTGCGCTGCTGGGCTATTGGGCAGGGCTCTTGCTGGGCCTGGACATTTTTGCCGCTGGCTATGGCAATGCCAGCATTGGCGGCATCGTGCTCGTCGGTCTGGGTGGCGGGCTGGGCCTTCAACTGGCCCGACGCTGGCGCGCGGCCCAGGCTCTGAAGAACAAGGATTGAGAACACCATGGCATTTG
>JAVBYK010000090.1 GCA_030824095.1 bacterium | reverse complement strand
TCACGCACGAAATGGCCTTCGCCCGCAAGGTCAGCGACCGAGTGGTGTTCATGCACCAGGGCCTGATCCACGAGGCGGGCACGCCGGACGAGATCTTCAACCGGCCGCAGACGCCGGAGTTGCGGCAGTTTCTATCTGCTGTGCGGGACTGAAGCCCACTTCAAAGCCCGAGGTTGACAACCCCGAAACGTTGCGCCAAAGGAGCCAGCGTGCTGCCACGGTACCAGGCATTACTTCCAATTTGCCAAAGAAGCTTGTTCGCGTAACTTGCCGGAACGGACTCCAGGACAGACTGCGCTGTCAGCGCCCAACGGTATCCGTCGATCGCGGTGTAAATCGCAGTCCCATCCGACGTGATGGACAAGGTACCAGGAACCGCGTCCTGCGCAGCCGCGGTGGTCAATGCCACGGGGTCCAGGAACGCGGCCCGCAACAATTGGGTATTGCCAGCTCCGTCGTTGAACAGTTGGCCCGCAGTGGTTCCTGTGAATCCGGCGATTCCAACCTGGTTCCGGTTCACATAAAAATCAGGCCGCAGGACGAATGTCTGGTCGTTGACCACATAGGTGGCCACGCCGTCGGAGCCGATGGAGACACGCAGGCCGGGGTTGCTGGCGTTGAGCATGTTGCCCAGCGCGCTCAAGTTGTACACCGCAGGGGCCACGTCAAAGCTGCCACAACTAGTCGCCACAATGGCCTTATTGCTGCTGGAGAAGTACAGGCCGGGTGCACGCGTGCTGTTGGTGCTGGCCGCCAAGGGATAAAACGCCAGATAGCGCCCATCCTTCAAGTCGATGCTGGCCACGCCAAACTGGTCCTGCCCCAGGTACACGGCCTGGCCAAATCCCGGCATGGCCTTGACCGCGTTCATCATGCACACCGTCATGTCCGGCCCCTGTCCCTTGCTCAGGTCCACCGTAGTGGGCTGGGTGCCGATGCCCGCCGTGGGCGTGGCGGGCGCACTGTTGGGGATGGGTTGCGTGGGCGCCGCTACCGCCGCGACCGTCAGTGACGCCGTTGCGGTGACCGTGCTACCCACAACATACGACGCGTAGGTCGTCACGGAGTTGTTCTTGGTTCCTTCGGCGGTGCCGGTCACATTCACCGAGAACGAGCAATTCCCCAGCATGGCGAGGTTCATGCCCGACAAGGTGATGCTGCCCGCACCTGCAGTCGCCGTGACTGAACCCGGTGTAGAGCCTCCGGAGCAGGATATGGATGACAGACCGTTGGGCGTGGATACAACCAGCCCCGCCGGCAAGCTATCCGTAAAGCCCAGTGCCCCCGTGCCCCCACCGCCACCGGTATTGCCCAGCGACAGGTTGAACGTCAGGCTGGTGCTGCCATTGAGCGCGATGCTGGAAGCCCCAAACGATTTGGTAAATGTCAGTACCGAGGGGCTGCCCGCAAAGGCAGCCGAGGACGCCAGCATCAGCCAGAGCGCTGTGATCAAAATGCCAACTTGGCGGGTCAGTCTTGCCATGCGGGAACTCCTTGGTGTTTTGGACGGCGATCGCGAAGTCAAGAATTGTCTGTGCTTTATTGGCAGGTTCCCGAAACCTCCGGACAATACCTGCGTGGGCTCCTCAGATATTGCTGCTTATCGCCGGTCGCGCCGGGATCTGCGAATGCGCTTGCCTGCAGGTGTCTGCCCTGCCGGCGCTGACACCTGCCTTGGCACGACAAAAGGCAGTGCCAACAGGCCCAGCGTGGCCGGCTTGGCGCGATCCGCCAGTTCGTCGATGCCCAGTCGCATGGCCAGCAGCCCCTGCGCGGGCTGCGCGCAGTAGCTGCGGAAAAGCCGATCCCACCACGGAAATACCATGCCGAAATTGGAGTTGCCTTCGTCAAGGCGAATGGAGTGGTGCACCAGGTGCATGTCGGGGGTGATGACCAGGAGCCGTAACCATCGGTCCACCACTGGCGGCAGCGCGAGGTTGGCATGACAGAAAAGGCCATGCACCTGCTGCAAAAGTGCATACAACAGAATTGCATAGACCGGCACCCCCGCAGCAGCCAACAGCAGCACCAGCACAAAGGCATTCAGAAGGGTTTCCAGTGGATGGTGGCGCAGTGAGGTCGAGGCATCCATGGATGTGTCGCTGTGGTGGATCTTGTGCAGACGCCACCACCACGGAACATAGTGCGAGCCCACATGCAGCAGGTACTGGAACAAGTCCATCAGCATCACGCCCAGAACTACCTTGACCCAGGTCGGCCAATCTGTCGCAGCCAACCCGCCCCAGCCCAATGAACCGCCCAAGCGGATGGCGCCCTCGCTGAGGCGTTCAAATACCAGCGCCATGAATACCGCCCCGATCACATAAAGGGTGATATTGACTTGCCAGCGCGATCCCTTGTCACCCTGGTCCCTAGCCCGCGGTCGGCGAATCTCCAGCCAGGCAAACACCCCCAAGCCAATGGCAAGTACGGCATGCGTGATCAGTTCCAGATGTTCGAGCAGGGTATTCAAAAACGGCATGTCACAAGGATGGGGCTGTAACGGCCCCTAGGCTGCGTTGGAGTTGTCCCGTATCCACTGCGCATACGGCGCATAGACATCGGAAAGCGAGATGGAATGGATGGCCGGTAAATCATAGCTGTGCAGTTCCCGGATCGCCGCTTCCACCGCAGCGTACTGTGCGTCCGTGGTCTTGAAGGTGATGCGGAACTCCGGCTCGTTCTGGATGGCGCCATCCCAGATGTAGAAGCTCTCGATCGCGTCAATCTGCGCGCAGGCCGCCAGCTTGCGTTCCACCAGCGCGCGTGCCATGGCCTGTGCCTCGGTGCGGCTGCCAACGGTGGTGATGACGGCGATCAGATTCATGTATTGGAGAGG
>JAVBYK010000029.1 GCA_030824095.1 bacterium | reverse complement strand
GGCAGCGGCGCACCGAGGTGCACTTTGGAGCGGGGCAAGCGCAGGACCTTCACGGGTGGCGACCTCCAGGCAGCGGGATGGTGCCTGCAGTGTAGTCACGTTGTGCCCGTTTTGAAAGCACAAAGAAAAAAGACGCTACCAAATCGGTAGCGCCTGGCTTAAGAACGACGAGGGCTAGAGCCCCGTTTGCTTCAAAGTGACCAGGTCAACGCCGGCTTCACTGCCGCGGTACCTCTTTGTCGGCTTGTTCCGTGGACCATGTGCCACACGCAAGCCGGGTTCAGCAATAGCCAATCAAATTAAACAATGCTTTAATATGAGGAATCTTAATTAAAGAGTTCTTTGCACCATGCGCTCCACTGGCCGCTACGTCGTTTCCACCACCTTGGGCGAGGCTGTGCGTGCCTTTGTGCCGCACGCCTTGCCGCCCTCCAAGCCTCCGCTTGCACTGGATGGGTATGCGCAAGCCAATCGTGAGGCCGAACTGGCGCTGGCGAGGCTATCCGGTGTGTCGGGGCTGGTGCCGTCCGTGGACTGGTTGTTGTACAGCGCCATTCGCAAAGAGGCCTTGCTCACCTCCCAAATCGAGGGCACGCAAGCCACCCTGACCGATTTGTTGGACGACGAAGCCGGCTTTGCCGTGCGCAACACGGATGATGTGGAGGAGGTCACCAACTACCTGCGCGCATTCCGTGCGGTGCAAGAGCAACTGCGCAATCCCGCAGGGCTCCCATTAAGCGTGCGCCTGCTGTGCGATGCCCACCGCCTGCTGCTGGATGGCGCGCGTGGTGCGGGCAAGCAGCCTGGTGAACTGCGCCGCTCACAAAACTGGATCGGTGGCACCCGCCCCGGCAACGCGGTGTTTGTGCCACCGCCTGCCGAGCAAGTGCCCACGCTGTTGGCGGATGTAGAGCGCTTCATCCACGACGCACCCAACCCGCTGCCGCCGTTGGTCAAGACGGCGCTGATCCATGCGCAGTTTGAAACCATCCACCCGTTTCTGGACGGCAATGGCCGCATTGGGCGGCTGCTGATTGCGGCGCTGCTGGAGCACTGGCACCTGCTGCCCGAGCCATTGATGTACCTGAGCAGCTACCTCAAGCAGCACCAGGCCGAGTACTACCGCCGCCTGTCCGCCATTCGCACCGATGGCGATTGGGAAGGCTGGGTCGCATTCTTCCTGGAAGCGGTTGCCGAAGCCGCCGCTGAGGCCGAGCGCAGCATCGTGGCCATTGCCAGTCTGGTGGCTGCAGACCGGCGCAAGCTGCTGGCGGCCAGCAAAGCCGGTCCCGCGAGTTACCGCTTGTTTGAAATGCTACCCATGATGCCCCGCTTCACCATCGAGCATGTGCGCCAGAAGCTGGAGACGACCTTCCCCACCGCCACGGCAGCCGTCAAGGTGCTGGAAGACCTGGGGCTGGTCACCGAGCAAACCGGGCAGAAGAAGAACCGGAGCTATAGCTATCAGGGGTATGTGGAGTTGTTGACGCGGTAAAAAGGCCCCGCCAGTTTCGCAACTGCGTTATGCCTCCACAAATCTCTCCCCTTTGAACACCCGCGCCGCATTGCCGCGCTCCACGCCAAAGTGCTGCAGCCAGCGCGCATTGCGGGCGGCGTTGGCGTTCTCTGTCGCCGCGCTGGCCAGATTGTGGGTCAGTAGCGCCTTCCAGTGCCAGCAGCACGGATCGGTGTCACACCGACTAGGGGGCATCCGACGAATCGATTTCAAAGCCAATTACACCTGGTTGACCCCATGGAGCCAGGCCTTGGCTCGTTCCAAATACACGGATGCGCCTTCCCCTCAGCTCAGTCGGTACTCTTGCTACGGTCGCATAGCAGTGGGATGCTCCTTTCAGGACGGCCTTGCCATCGGATATGGGATATTGACCTTTAACCACCACAGCGTCAGCAAGTTCAAGTCGTCCGAGATCCCATACCCAGGCACCGCTTTGACCGAATGGACTTAATCCATTGTGCACATAGGAGGCGGCACCAACAACGACCCAGTCGGCTCGTGAGTCGCACGACTCATGGGATGCCTTGGCCAGCGTACAGGGGCTGGGAGGACAGGGATGGTCGGCGAACGACGGCTTGCATATCGCTAGCACGGATAGCAGCGTTGCAATTCCAGAAAGCGCTATTTCCAATTTACGTGAAGGTGACTTCCATATATCCATCAGTTGCTTCCGATGATCGACATCTGACATACGTCGATGCCATAGGCTAAGGCGTAAGAGATTTTGTACCAATTGCACTGACTTGGAAGAGTCCAGTGAACGGCATGCGATCAATCATCAAAGGATGTTGCACACAGGCGAAAGCCTTGGTGTGGATAGTCTTTAGCCCGCCAAAGCAAAAGCCCCACCAGTCTGACAACTGCGGGGCATTTTTTGGTGTGCAAGATGCTACAAAGTTAGTAGCGGCCTATGTATATTCCACGAGGGCTAGAGGCCTATTTGCTTCAAAATCCCCCCGCCGTTACGCCAACAGCGCATTCACCCGTTTCACATACGCCGCCGGGTCGGCCGGCATGCCACCTTCGGCCAGCAGGGCCTGGTCAAACAGGATGTGGGCTAGGTCGTTGAAATGGACCGAGCCGTCCAGCTTCTTGACCAGCGGGTGCTCGGCGTTCACTTCCAGCACGGGCTTGACTTCGGGGGCGGCCTGGCCGGCTTGCTTGAGCATGCGGGCCAGTTGGGTGCTCATGCCGTCGTCCTTGACCACCAGGCAGGCAGGGCTGTCGACCAGGCGGGTGGTGACGCGCACGTCTTCGGCCTTGTCCTTCAGCGCTTCCTTGAGCTTGGCCAGCAGGGGCTTGAGGGTCTCGGCGGCTTCCTCGGC
>JAVBYK010000461.1 GCA_030824095.1 bacterium | reverse complement strand
TCAAGACCAAGGCTTCGGCCATCTGTAACCCAGCACGGAGCCAATGGGATAGAAGTGCTCTCGCACTTGTTCCAGTTGGTTGCCACCCAAGAGATAGACATGGCTCTCGTCATGGCGCAAATAGAAGCCGACGTGGCCCTTCCAGCTGCTGGGGTCATCTCTGTATAGAACCGCTATGCAACCCGGAATGGGCACGTCAAGCGGTTCACCCCAATCCAACCAGGAGCGGGCCAGCGCGGAACGCGTGCCCACAATTCCGGACTGGCCCAAACACCAATTGACGAAGGACGAGCACCACGAAGCCTTGTCGTCGTAGCCGCGAATATTGGTATCCGCGTGGTATTCCGTGATGCGGGGGTTGCTGTGTCCGGCGGGGAACTGCGCAGTGCCCATCTCGCCCCTGGCGAACTCCATCCATGCCCCACACACGGTCACTCCCCTACTCCATCTGCTCCAACGCCTGCGCCAACTGCGCCACCGTCCTGTCCACGTTGTGCAGCTTCTCCAGACCGAACAGGCCCACGCGGAAGGTGCGGAAGTCGGCCGGTTCATCGCACTGCAGCGGCACGCCGGCGGCGGTCTGCAGGCCCTGGGCCAGGAACTTCTTGCTGTTGTGGATGTCCGGGTCTTCGGTGTAGCTCACCACCACACCGGGCGCCTTGAAGCCCTCGGCGGCCACACTCACAATGCCCTTGCTCTCGAACAGCGCGCGCACTTTGGTGCCCAGCGCGATCTGCTCGGCGCGCACCTTCTCGAAACCATAGTCACGGGTTTCCTGCATCACCTCACGCAGACGGCACAGTGCGTCGGTCGGCATGGTGGTGTGATAGGCGTGGCTGCCGCCTTCGAAGGTCTCCATGATCTGCAGCCATTTCTTGAGATCGCAGGCAAAGCTGGTGCTGGTGGTGCCATCAATCGCCTTGCGGGCGCGCTCACTGAGCATGACCATGGCGCAGCAGGGTGAGCCGCTCCAGCCCTTTTGCGGCGCGCTGACCAGAACGTCCACGCCAGTGGCCTCCATGTTCACCCACATGGCCCCGGAGGCAATGCAGTCCAGCACGAACAGGCCGCCCACGGCATGCACCGCATCGCTGACGGCGCGCAGGTAGTCGTCGGGCAGGATCATGCCGGCGGCGGTTTCCACATGCGGGGCAAACACCACATCGGGCTTCTCGCGCGCAATCGTGGCCACCACTTCGTCCACCAGGCAGGGAATCCAAGCGGCTTGCTTGCCCTCGCCCACACGACGGGCCTTGAGCACGGTGGACGCGCTGGGAATGCGCCCCATGTCAAAGATCTGGGTCCAGCGGTAACTGAACCAGCCGTTGCGAATAACCAGTGCCTTCTTGTCGGTGGCGAATTGGCGCGCCACGGCTTCCATGCCAAAGGTACCGCTGCCGGGCACCAAAATAGCGGACTGGGCGTGGTAGACCTCTTTCAGAATGGCGGAGATGTCCTTCATCACACCCTGGAAGCGCTGGGACATGTGATTGAGCGCGCGGTCGGTATAAACCACTGAAAATTCGAGAAGCCCTTGTGGGTCGATATGAGGCAATAGGCCGGGCATGGCAATCTCCTGTTTTAGTCACGGTTTCAAACCAATCAGGCAGCTTAGCATGCACGGACAGGCCCCATTTCCTGACCGATACAATGACCCGAATCCGTTGGTATCCACTCGCCGCCCAGGCCCCGCACCATAACGACACCGTGCCATGAGACGCTTCTTCATTGCCCTCTGGCTGTTGCTTGCCGTTACGGCCTCCTCCGCGTGGGCTGATACGGCCCTGCGGTTCGGCGTGCTGGCGTTTCGGCCCAAGCCCCAGGCCATGGCGCAATGGCAGCCCCTGGCAAGCTACCTGCAAAGCACGTTGGGGCAGCGCGTCGAACTCACGGTCTATGACCTCAGCGAGCTTGAGGCCGCCATCGCACAGAACGCGGTGGATGTGGTGTTCACCACCTCTGGACACTTCATCGCGCTCAAGCACCGCTATGGTCTGTCGGCTCCGCTGGCCACACAGATCACGCGCGGCGACGGTCACGACCTGACGGCCTTCGGTGGCGTCATCTTCACCCGTGCCAACAACGCCGACATCAACCGCCTGGAAGACCTGACGGGACGCCGCGTGGCCCTGCCCAGCCTGGATTTCACCGGCGGCTACCAGATGCAGTCCATCGAACTGCTGGACGCCGGCCTGCCCGTGCCGTCCCACTCGCAATTGCTGATGACCGGACTGCCCCAGGACCTCACGGTGGATGCGGTCATGGCCGGACAGGCCGACCTGGGATTTGTACGCACCGGCATTCTGGAGGCCCTGGCGCGCGAGGGCAAACTGGACCTGGCCCGCGTCAAGGTCATCCACCGCATGGACCTGGGCGCATTCCCCTACGTCAGCTCCACGCACCTGTACCCCGAATGGCCCATGGTGCTCATGCCCCACGTGGACGAGCGCCTGGGCCGCCAGTTGGCCGTTGCCCTGCTCTCCCTGACACGGGACAACGTGGCTGCCAAGGCTGCTGGCATCAGCGGCTTTTCGATTCCCGCAGACTACACCAGCGTGGAGCACATGATGCGCCGCCTGCGCCTGCCCCCATTTGACGGCACACCGGAGTTCACGCTGGCCGACCTCTGGGGACGCTACACCGACTGGATCATTGCCGTCCTGGGCCTGACCACCCTGGTGTTCGCCGGCGTGGGAGCCCGCCTGATCATCCAGAACGCCGATGTGCGGCGCAGCCAGGAACAGTACCGGCAGCAAAGCCAGCGCGTGTCCGAAATCCTGTGGGGCACCAACACCGGCACCTGGGAGTGGAATGTGCAGACCGGCGAGGTGGTGCTCAACGA
>JAVBYK010000307.1 GCA_030824095.1 bacterium | reverse complement strand
CGCGTGGTCGAGCAGTCGGCCCAGGATGTGCTGGTGGAGTTTTCGATGCAGGACAGCGGCATTGGCATTGCACCGGAGAACCAGGCCCACATCTTCAGCGGCTTCTCGCAGGCCGAGGCATCCACCACGCGCCGCTTCGGTGGCACCGGGCTGGGTCTGGCCATTTCCAGCCGCATGGTGGAGCTGCTGGGTGGTGCACTGGCGGTGGACAGCGTGTTGGGCGAGGGCAGCACCTTCCATTTCCAGATTCGCTTCCCGGTGGCCGCCGCTGAGACGGCAGAACCCCCGGTGCCTGGCCTGCAGGGGCTGCGCGTCCTGGTGGTCGAGGACAACGCCCGCACCGGTGCCGTGCTGGAGCGTATGGTCCAGTCCCTGGGCTGGCAGGCCGATCGGGTGGCCAGCGGCACCGAGGCGCTGGAGCGGATGCAGCCAGGCCCGGCTGCGGCTGCGCAGTCCCCGTTTGACCTCATTCTGATGGATTGGCAGATGCCCGGGCTGGACGGCTGGGAAACCAGCCAGCGCA
Source organism: bacterium (assembly GCA_030824095.1). GTDB lineage: Bacteria > Pseudomonadota > Gammaproteobacteria > Burkholderiales > Burkholderiaceae_C > Allorhodoferax. Next base: position 2,326 of record JAVBYK010000307.1, on the reverse strand, counting down.
TCCGCCAGCTGACCAATGGCGCGGTGGTGCCGATTGTCCTGATGGTCACGGCCAGCGGGCGCGAAGCGCTGGCGCAACGCAGTGCGGCAGACCAGGCGCTGCTCAATGGCTTTCTGGCCAAACCCTTGACGGCGACCATGCTGTTCGAGGCGGTGCGCGATGCCAAGTCTGCCGCCGTGGTGGCCGCCACGGGCCGCAACCCGGCGGCACCGCAGAAAGTGGGCAAACCCAAGCGCCTGAGCGGGCTGCGCCTGTTGGTGGTGGAAGACAACAAGATCAACCAGATGGTGGCCAAGGGGCTGTTGGTGCAAGAGGGCGCCGAGGTCACCCTGGCCGATGACGGGCAGTTGGGTGTGAACGCGGTCTCCAGCGCCCAGCCGCAGTTTGATGCAGTGCTGATGGATGTGCAGATGCCGGTGATGGATGGCTACGCCGCCACGCGGGCCATCCGCCAGGAACTGGGGCTGGCTGCGCTGCCCATCATTGCCATGACGGCCAATGCCATGGCCTCGGACCGCATGGCCTGCCTGGCCGCCGGCATGAACGACCATGTGGGCAAGCCCTTTGAGCTGGACCACCTGGTGGCCACACTGCTGGGGTTGTTGGGGCGCCCCAGCGGGGGCAATTAGGCCGTCCGGCCCAGCGCTTCCCAGCGTTCCAGCGCGGCCATCAGTTCGTCGTCAATCTGGGCGTTGCGGTTGGAGAGCTGCAGTGCCCGCGCGTTGTCGCTGGCGTACAGGCTGCCGTCCAGCAGCGCGTCGTGGATGGCCTTCTGCTCGGCCTCCAGCGAAGCAATCAGGTCGGGCAGGCCATCCAGCTCGCGCTGTTCCTTGAAGCTGAGTTTCTTGGCCTTGGCCGGCGGCGGTGCCGCGGGGGCTGTGGCGGAAATCGCCGCTGTGGCTTGCTCCTGCTTTTGTGCCTGCTCACGCTCGTAGTTAAAGGGCTTGGCCGTTGTTTTGCCCTGCGCCGCATTGATTTCGTTGGCGCGCTTGGTCTGGATCAGCCAGTCACTCACGCCGCCTTCGTACTCGCGCCACTTGGCATCACCTTCATAGGCAATCGTGCTGGTGACCACGTTGTCCAGAAAGGTCCGGTCGTGGCTGACCAGGAACACCGTGCCGTCGTAGTTTTGCAGCAGGTCTTCCAGCAGTTCCAGCGTGTCGATGTCCAGGTCGTTGGTCGGCTCGTCCAGCACCAGCACATTGGCCGGGCGGGCAAACAGGCGCGCCAGCAACAGGCGGTTGCGCTCGCCACCGCTCAAACTGCGCACGGGGGAGTTGGCGCGGGCTGGCGAGAACAGGAAGTCGCCCAGGTAGCTCTTGACGTGCTTCTTCTGGTTGCCGATCTCGATCCACTCGCTGCCCGGGCTGATGAAGTCTTCCAGTGTGGCGTCCAGGTCCAGCGCGTTGCGCATCTGGTCGAAATAGGCCACCGTCACATTCGCGCCCAGGCGCACCGTGCCCCAGGGGCTGTGGCCGGGTTCGGGCTTGGGTGCGTTGGCGGGGGCCGGGTCGGGCTTGTGCTCACCCAGGATGAGTTTGAGCAGCGTGGTCTTGCCGGCACCGTTGGGCCCCAGCAGGCCGATCTTGTCGCCACGCAGAATGGTGGCGCTGAAGTCGTGGACGATCTTGCGGTCGCCAAAGCTCTTGCTCACATGCACCATCTCGGAGACCAGCTTGCCGCTCTTGTCGCCACTGGACACGTCCATGTTCACGCTGCCCACCGCGTTACGCCGCGCGGCATGTTGGGCGCGGAGTTCATCCAGGCGTACGATGCGCGCCGTGGCGCGGGTGCGGCGGGCTTCCACGCCCTTGCGGATCCACACCTCTTCCTGGGCTAACAGCTTGTCGGCCTTGGCGTTGATGACGGCTTCCTGCGCCAGCTGTTCGGCCTTTTGCGTCAGGTAGGCGGCGAAGTTGCCGGGGTAGCTCATGAGCTTGCCACGGTCCAACTCGACGATACGCGTGGCCACGTTGTCCAGGAAGGAGCGGTCGTGGGTGATGGTGATGATGCTGCCCTTGAAGTCCACCAGCAGGCCTTCCAGCCATTCAATGGAGTCCAGATCCAGGTGGTTGGTCGGCTCATCGAGCAGCAGCACGTCGGGTTGGGCCACCAGGGCCTGCGCCAGCGCCACGCGCTTTTTGGTTCCGCCGGACAGGGTGCTGACGATCGCGTCCGGGTTCAGGTGCAGGCGCTGCAGGGTCTCGCCCACGCGTTGCTCCCAGTTCCAGCCGTCCAGGGTTTCGATCTCGCTTTGCATCGCGTCGAGGTCGCCGTGGCCCAGGCAGTATTCTTCAATCAGGCCGATAACCCTCTCCAAACCTGC
>JAVBYK010000030.1 GCA_030824095.1 bacterium | reverse complement strand
TACACCGTGCGCCGCGCGCCCGATCCGCGTCTGGCCAACAACCTGCTGTACAGCGAACGCTATGTGGATGCCAAGGCCCGCATCATGGCGCCGATCCAAAAGTTCTCCGACGCCGTCGAAGCCCGCAACGACGAGCGCATCGATGCGCTGCGCAACACCCAGCGTGGCCAGGTGCTGCTGCTGCTGGCGCTCGTGGGAGTGACGCTGCTGGGGCTGTTTGGCTTTGCCCGCTACAACCGGCGCGCCGTGCTGGTGCCGCTGCAACGGCTGGGGCACCATGCCAAGAACCTGCTGCAGGGCCGCTACTCGGCGCGCATCAGCCTGCGCAGTGGTAACGAGCTGGCCGAGCTGGGCCAGCATTTCAATGCCATTGCCCAGTCGCTGGAGGCCGATGTGGCCCAGCGCGAATTGGCCGAGCAGGCGGTGGAAAAGGCCGTGGCCGACCTGGCTGCGCGTGAGCTGTTGCTGCAGCAGATTTTGGACACCTCCAGCGTGGCCATCTTCCTGGTCAACATGGATGGACGCATCACCCACGTGAACCGGCGCATGTCGGAAATGTTCACCTGGACCACGGCCGAACTGGAGGGCAAGGAATACGTGGACCTGATTGCGCCCCAGGAACGGGACATTGGTCGGGGGCTGATGATTCGGCTGCTGGCGGGCGAGATTCCGCTGACCGATGTGGAGCGCCGCTACCGGCGCGCCGACGGCACCGAATTCTGGGGGCATTTGTCCGGGCGGCGCATGGTGGACCTGCATGGCGAGAAGCAGGGCCTGGTTGGCGTCATGGTGGACATCACCGCCCGCAAGCGGTCTGACCAGCGCCAGCAGCACCACAACCGGATGCTGAAGCTGCTGGCGGAAAAGAAGCCTCTGGCAGACGTTCTGGACGCCATGGTGCGCGATGTGGAAAGCATGGAGCCCGGCATGCTGTGCAGCATCCTGCTGCTGGACGCACAAGGCCAGCACCTGCGCCACGGTGCGGCTCCCAGCCTGCCCGCCTTCTACACCCAGGCGCTGGACGGGGTGGCCATCGGCATGGGCGTGGGCTCCTGCGGCACGGCGGCCTTTACCGGTGAACGGGTGGTGGTGGAGGACATTGCCAGCCATCCCTGGTGGACGCCTTACCGGGAGCTGGCGGCCCAGGCCGATCTGGGAGCCTGCTGGTCGCAGCCGATTGTGTCGGCGCAGGGAACCATACTGGGCACGTTTGCCATCTACCACCGCACGCCCAGCCAGCCCACGCCAGCGGATATCGATCTGATCGAGGACGAAGCCCGCCTGGCGGCGCTGGTCATCGAGAAGCTGCAAGCCGATGGCAGCCTGCAGCTGGCGGCCAGCGTGTTCAGCCATGCCCGGGAGGGCATCATCATTACCGATGCCAAGGGCCTGATTGTGGAAGTCAACCAGACCTTTACCGAAATCACCGGCTACACGCGCGAGGAGGCCCAGGGCCACAACCCGCGCGACCTGTTGAACTCGGGACACCACACACGGGAGTTCTATGCCGCTCGCCGCAAGGCGCTGGACCAGCACGGCTACTGGAGCGGCGAGGTCTGGAACCGCCGCAAGAACGGCGAGGTCTTCGCGGAGATGCTGACCATCAGCGTGGTGCGTGACGCGGCGGGCGCCACCGCCAACTATGTCGCCCTGTTCACCGATATCACGCCGCTGAAGGAGCACCAGCGCCAACTGGAGCACATTGCCCACTTTGACTCGCTGACCAGCCTGCCCAACCGGGTGTTGCTGGCTGACCGCTTGCAGCAGGCCCTCACCCAGAGCCAGCGCCGTGGCCTGTCGGTGGCGGTGGTCTACCTGGACCTGGACGGTTTCAAGGCGGTGAACGACACCCATGGCCACGCCTTGGGTGACGAGCTGCTGGTGGCGCTGGCGCACCGCATGAAGGCGGCGCTGCGCAACGGCGACACGCTGTCACGCATCGGTGGCGATGAGTTCGTGGCGGTGCTGGTGGACCTGGACGCGGTGGCCGATGCCGAGCCCGTGCTGCAGCGCCTGCTGCAGGCCGCTGCCGACCCGGTCGAGCTGGCCCACATCCAGCTGCAGGTCTCGGCCAGCATCGGCGTCACCATCTACCCGCAGGACGGCTCCGAGGTGGACCTGCTGCTGCGCCATGCCGACCAGGCCATGTACGTGGCCAAGCAGGCGGGCAAGAACCGCTACCACCTGTTCGACGTGGCCCAGGACACGGCGGTCAAGACCCAACGCGAGAGCCTGGAGCACATCCGCCGGGCGCTGGAGCGCCAGGAGTTCGTGCTGCACTACCAGCCCAAGGTGAATATGCGCACCGGTGCCGTGATCGGCGCCGAGGCCCTGATCCGCTGGCAGCACCCCGAGCGCGGCCTGCTGGCGCCGGCAGCCTTTCTGCCCACCATTGAGAACCACGCCATCAGCGTGACCCTGGGCGAATGGGTCATTGGCGCGGCCCTGAACCAGATGGTGCAGTGGCAGTCCCAGGGGCTGGAGATGGCGGTCAGCGTGAACATTGGCGCGCGCCAGCTGCAGCAGGATGGCTTTGCCCAGCGGCTCACCGAACTGCTGGCGCAGTACCCGGGCGTGGCGCCGCAGCTGCTGGAGCTGGAAATTCTGGAAACCAGTGCGCTGGAAGATTTGGCCCAGGTGTTCCAGTCCATCCTGGCCTGCCAGGCCCTGGGCGTGCGCTTTGCGCTGGACGACTTTGGCACCGGCTACTCGTCGCTGACCCACCTGCGCCATCTGCCGGCCGAGGTCATCAAGATCGACCAGAGCTTTGTGCGCGACATGCTGGAGGACGCCGACGACCTGGCCATCGTCAAGGGGGTGATTGGCCTGGCCGCAGCCTTCCACCGCGAGGT
>JAVBYK010000194.1 GCA_030824095.1 bacterium | reverse complement strand
CCAGGTTCTTGATGTCGAACACGGCGATGGACTGGCTGACCTTCTCGTCAGGATTCAGCGGGGCATCGACCCACAGATGGCTGGACTTGGGATGCGCCTTCAGGAACAGCGAGCCGCCGCCGGCGCCCTTGAGCGTCTCCACCACCTTCCAGGCGTTCTGCTTGTTCTTTACCGGGTCCGTGCCGATCAGGGAGATGGTTTCATCGCCCAGGTGACCGGTGGCCCAGACGGGACCGAACTTGGGGTGGATGAAGTTGGCACCACGACCGGGGTGCGGTGTCTTGCCGACGCTCACAACCGCTGCCAGTTTGTCTTCCTTGGTGTCGATGACGGCAATCTTGTCGGAGGCGTTGGCGGCGTCCATGAAGTAACGGCCGGTGGACTCAAAGCCGCCATCGTGTAGGAAGCGCGGCGTCTTGATCATGGTGACCTTGAGGTTTTCCAGATCGGCGTAGTTCACCATGTGGACCATGCCGGTTTCCTTGGCGTTGACCAGGAATTCGGGACGGAAGTGCGAACCCACGATGGCAGCCACGCGCGGCTCGGGGTGGTATTCCTGGGTGTCCGAGGTCATGCCGCGAGTGCCGACGATGCGCAAAGGCTTCAATGTGTCGCCGTCCATCATCACGTACTGGGGCGGCCAGTAGGCGCCGGCAATCGCGTAGCGGTCTTCAAAGCCCTTGAACTTCGAGGTTTCCACCGAGCGGGCCTCCATGCCGATCTTGATCTCGGCCACGGGAGCAGGGGTTGTCATCCACAGGTCGATCAGCACGATCTTGGCGTCACGGCCGATCACATACAGGTAACGACCCGACTTGGACATGCGCGAGATGTGCACGGCATAGCCGGTATCGAGGATCTGGACGATCTTCTTGCTGGCGCCGTCAATCAGGGCAATCTTGCCGGCGTCGCGCAGTGTCACCGAGAACAGGTTGCTGATGTCCAGGCTGTTCATCTTCTTGGTGGGGCGCTTTTGCGGTGCTACCAGCAGCTTCCAGGAGGCCTCGACCTCCTTCATGCCGTATTCGGGTGGCTGCGGCGGCTCATGCTGGATGTACTTCACCATGATGTCCACTTCTTCCTTGCTCAGCGTGCCGGAGGTGCCCCAGTTGGGCATGCCCTGGGCCGAGCCGTAGTAAATGAAGGTGTGGAGGTATTCCGGTCCCTTGTCCAGCGTGATGTCCGGCGTCAGCGCCTTGCCGGTGGCCCCCTTGCGCAGCACGCCGTGGCAGCCGGCGCAGCGCTCAAAGTAGATCTTGGTTCCGGTCTGGAACTCGGCCTCTGTCATGGCCGGTGATTTGGGGTTGATGGTCTGGTGCATCTTCAATGCGCCCATGGGCGATGCGCCCCCAATCTCCTGGGTGGACGCCAGAGGCTCTGTTTTCTTGGCAGGCTCTGCCGTTGCGCTGCTGGCGGCCATGGGCACGACGACCAACATGGCGCTGGCCATGATTAGTTTGATGTCAATCAATCTCACAAAGCTCTCCTCAAAACAGGTGTTTTTGCTGGGAGCTGAACCGTAATATCAAAAGCTACATTCAACAAGCATCTTTTTAATCCACGATAATTTTTTCGGGATTTTTTGTGTAAAGCCCGATCAGGCGTGCTGCAGCACCACCTCGCCGCGCAGGGTGTAGCTGCGGGTCTCGGTGATCTTTACGTCTACCAGTTGCCCCACCAGGCGGGGCTGGCCGGCGAAATTCACGACGCGGTTGCACTCGGTGCGGCCCATCAGCTCACCGCTGTCGCGCTTGCTGGCACCTTCCACCAAAATGCGCTGGACCGTGCCCAGGCGGCTCTCGGAGATGCGGGTGATGTTCGCGTTGATGTTGGCCTGCACCTCCTGCAGGCGGCGCAGCTTGACCTCGTGCGGGGTGTCGTCGTGCAGGTTCGCCGCCGGCGTGCCGGGGCGAGGGCTGAAGATGAAGCTGAAGGAGTTGTCAAAGCCGATGTCGTCCATCAGCTTCATCAGCCGGCTGTGGTCGTCCTCGGTCTCGCCGGGGAAGCCGACGATGAAGTCCGAACTCATCGCCATGTCCGGGCGAATGGCGCGCAGCTTGCGCACCGTGCTCTTGTATTCCATGGCCGTGTAGCCGCGCTTCATCGCCATCAGAATCTTGTCGCTGCCGTGCTGCACCGGCAGGTGCAGGTGGCTGACCAGCTTGGGGATCTTGTCGTAGGCGGCGATCAGGCTGGGCGTGAATTCGTTGGGGTGGCTGGTGGTGAAGCGCAGGCGCTCGATGCCCGGAATGTCAGCCACGTACTCCAGCAGCGTCGCAAAGTCGGCCTGCTCGCCTGTGTCGCCCGCAACGCTTGTGTTGCTGCTCATTCTGCCGCGCCAGGCGTTGACGTTCTGGCCCAGCAGTGTGATTTCCTTCACACCCTGGTCGGCCAGTCCGGCCACCTCGACCAGCACGTCTTCGAACGGGCGGTTGATCTCGGTGCCGCGGGTGTAGGGCACCACGCAATAGCTGCAATACTTGTTGCAGCCCTCCATGATGCTCACAAAGGCCGACGCGCCTTCGACCCGGGCAGGTGGCAGGTGGTCGAACTTCTCGATCTCGGGGAAGCTGATATCCACCTGCGAGCGGTCCTGTGCCTTGCGCGCGGCCAGCAGCTCGGGCAGGCGGTGCAGGGTCTGCGGGCCGAACACCACGTCCACATAGGGCGCGCGCTTGATGATCTCGGCACCCTCTTGGCTGGCCACGCAGCCACCCACGCCAATCTGCACGCCTTTCTTCTTCAGGTGCTTGATGCGCCCCAGGTCGGAGAACACCTTCTCCTGCGCCTTCTCGCGCACCGAACAGGTGTTGAACAGGATCAGGTCGGCCTCGTCCACGTTCTGCGTGGTCTCATA
>JAVBYK010000376.1 GCA_030824095.1 bacterium | reverse complement strand
ACCATTGCCATGCACATCTCTGACCGCTGCCTGGTCATGGGGCATGGGCACATCGTCTTCGAAGGCACGCCCGATGACCTGCGTGCCAACGCTGACATCCGCAAGGAGTGGCTGGAGGTGTAAACCTCTTTGTCCCTCCCGTGACAAGCCGCCTTCGGGCGGCTTTCAATTCCCCCTACAATTTAAAACGAACGACCGTTCTATTTTGGATATTCCAACTTCACTCCGAGGAATGCAAGCATGACCGCCCAATACCAAGTCCATGGCGACGTCGCCGTAATCACGCTCAACAACCCGCCGGTCAACGGTCTGGGTCTCGCGACCCGCCAGGGTATCGCGGACGGCATGGCAAAGGCCAATGCCGACGTGGCGGTCAAGGCCATCGTCATCACCGGCGCCGGCAAAGCCTTCTCGGGCGGCGCCGACATCAAGGAATTTGGTTCCCCCAAAGCCATCCAGGAACCCAATCTGCTGAGCGTCATTGGCGTGCTGGAAAACTCCGCCAAGCCGGTGGTTGCCGCCATTCACACGGTCGCCATGGGTGGCGGTTTGGAGCTGGCCCTGGGCGCCCACTACCGCATCGCCGCACCGGGTACCAGCATCGCGTTGCCTGAAGTGAAACTGGGTCTGATTCCCGGCGCCGGAGGCACCCAGCGCCTGCCACGCGCCCTTGGCTTGGAGCCGGCATTGAACATGATCGTCAGTGGTGAGCCCATCAAGAGTGAAATGCTCGCGATGCTGCCCGGTCAAAAGCTGTTTGACAAGATGGCCGCGTCTGCCGAAAGCCTGGCCGAAGAGGCGCTGGCGTTTGCCCGTTCCGTGGCCGATGTGCGCCCCATGCCTTTGGTGCGCAACCAGCCCTGCAAGCACCCGCAAGGCGATGCCTATTTCCAGTTTGCCCGCAACATGGTCAAGGGCATGTCCAAGAACTTCCCCGCGCCTGCCAAGTGCGTGGACATCGTGGAAATCGCTACCAAGAAGAAGTTTGACGACGGCATGGCCGCGGAGCGCGAGATTTTCATGAACCTCATGCTGACCGCCGAGAGCAAAGCCCTGCGCCATCTGTTCCTGGCCGAGCGAGCGGCCTCCAAGATTCCCGATGTGCCCTCCGACACCCCCCAGCGCGACATCCAGTCCGTGGCCATCATCGGCGCCGGCACCATGGGTGGCGGCATTGCGATGAACTTCCTGAACGCCGGCATCCCCGTCAAGATGCTGGAAATGAAGCAGGAAGCGCTGGACCGTGGCATTGCCACCATCCGCAAGAACTACGAAGCCCAGGTCGCCAAGAAAAAGCTCAAGCAGGACAAGTACGAACAGCGCATGGCCTTGCTCTCCACCACGTTGAGCTACGACGACCTGACCGGCACCGACATGGTCATTGAGGCCGTGTTCGAAGAAATCGGTGTCAAGGAAGCCGTGTTCAAGGAACTCGATCGCGTGATGAAGCCCGGCGCCATCCTGGCGTCCAACACCTCCACCTTGGACGTGGACAAAATCGCCTCTTTCACCAAGCGTCCACAAGACGTGGTGGGCTTGCACTTCTTCAGCCCTGCCAACGTGATGAAGCTGCTGGAAGTGGTGCGTGGCAAGGAGACTGCCAAGGACGTCATGGCCACGGTGATGACCGTCGCTAAAAAGATCCGCAAGACGGCCGTGGTGTCCGGCGTGTGCGATGGCTTCATTGGCAACCGCATGATCGAACAATATGGCCGCCAGGGCGGCTTCTTGTTGGACGAAGGCTGCACACCGGCCCAGGTCGACAAGGCCATGGAGAAATTCGGCATGGCCATGGGCCCCTTCCGCATGGGCGATCTGGCCGGCAACGACATTGGCTGGGCCATCCGCAAGCGCCGCTATTCCGAGAAGCCCGACATGAAGTACAGCAAGACCGCTGACCTGTTGTGCGAAAAGGGCCGCTTTGGCCAGAAGACCGGCGCCGGTTGGTACGACTATGTGCCCGGGAAACGTGACGCGATCCCGAACGCCGAAGTGGTGACCATGATCGAAGAGCACCGCAAGAGTCTGGGCATCACCCCGCGCAAGATTTCCGACGAGGAAATCGTGCAGCGCCTGGTGTTCAGCCTGGTCAACGAAGCGGCCCACATTCTGGAAGAGGGCATTGCCAACAAGGCCAGCGACATCGACATCGTCTACATCTTTGGCTATGGCTTCCCGGCACACCGCGGTGGCCCCATGAACTACGCCGACCAGGTCGGTCTGTTCAACGTGGTCCAGGCCATGAACCGCTTTGCCCAGAATCCGCTGGACGACGCCAAGTTCTGGCAACCAGCACCCCTGCTGGCCCGCCTGGCTGCTGAAGGCAAGACCTTCAACTGAACCGCCACGGCCGCACCATGATCCGCAAAATTGCGATGGGTGTTCTGGCAGCGCTGGTGCTGCTGGCAGCGGTGTTGGGCATCAATACCCTGCGCAAGGGCACGCGCCAACTGGATGTGCCGGCGCTGGCGCCTTTGGCGGTGGACGAGGCCGCTGCTGCTGCGCGCCTGGGCGAGGCGGTGCGCTTGCGCACCATCTCCTCACGTGACGATGCCAGCCTCAACGCTGACCAGTTCCGCCAGTTGCACAGCCTGCTGCAGACGCGCTTTCCCAAGGCCCATGCCACGCTCAAGCGCGAGGTGATTGGCGACCTGAGCGTGCTCTACACCTGGGAGGGCAGCAACCCCAAGGCGCAACCCATTCTGTTGCTCGCACACCAGGACGTGGTGCCGATTGCGCCCGGGACCGAAGGTGACTGGCAGATCGCGCCCTTCAGCGGCGAGACCAAGGATGGCTTTGTCTGGGGCCGCGGCTCCTGGGATGACAAGGGCAACCTGATGTCGCAGATGGAGGCCGTGGA
>JAVBYK010000333.1 GCA_030824095.1 bacterium | reverse complement strand
CGCTGCGAGCGCCACCTGATTTTCAGGACCAGCTGGGTCTACGCCGCCCGAGGTGGCAACTTTGCCAAGACCATGCTGCGCCTGGCCAAGGAGCGTGAGACGCTGCAGGTGATTGACGACCAGATGGGCGCGCCCACCGGCGCCGACCTGATCGCCGACGTGACCGCCCATGCAATCCGCCAGGTGACGGCTGGTCAGGCTGCAGGCAACGTAGCGCTGGCGGGCATCTACCACCTGGTGGCCAGTGGCTGCACCAACTGGCATGCCTACGCAAAACACGTGATAGCCCTCGCGGAATTGGCGCAGCCAGCTATCAAAATCGTAGCAAAAGAGATCAGGGCTGTGCCCACATCGGCCTTTCCGACGCCGGCGAAACGCCCCCACAATTCGCGGCTGGACACCACCAAGCTGCAAACCACCTTTGGCCTGGCCTTGCCGCAATGGCAGACCGGCGTGAATCGCATGTTGAACGAGATTGACTATGGCCGCAACTGACACCACTTCCGCATCGTCCCGCAAGGGCATCATCCTGGCCGGGGGCTCCGGCACGCGCCTGCACCCGGCCACGCTGGCCATGAGCAAGCAGCTCCTGCCGGTATACGACAAGCCCATGATCTACTACCCGCTCAGCACCCTGATGCTGGCCGGCATGCGCGACATCCTGATCATCAGCACCCCGCAGGACACGCCCCGCTTCACCCAGTTGCTGGGCGACGGCAGCCAGTGGGGCATCAACCTGCAGTATGCGGTGCAACCCAGCCCGGACGGTCTGGCACAGGCCTTCATCATTGGCGATCAGTTCATCGGCAACAGTGACAGCGCGCTGGTGCTGGGCGACAACATCTTCTACGGCCATGATCTGCAAATCCTGCTGGGCAATGCCGACCAGCAGAAACAGGGCGCCACCGTGTTTGCCTACCACGTGCACGATCCTGAGCGCTATGGCGTGGTGGCGTTTGACGCGGCCGGCAAAGCGCGCAGCATCGAAGAAAAGCCCGTGCAGCCGCAGAGCAACTATGCGGTGACCGGCCTGTACTTCTACGACAACCAGGTGGTGGACATTGCCAAGGCGGTCAAGCCGAGCGCCCGTGGCGAGCTGGAGATCACTGCGGTCAACCAGGCCTACCTGGAAAAGGACCAGCTCAGCGTGCAGATCATGCAGCGCGGTTATGCCTGGCTGGACACCGGCACGCACGACAGCCTGCTGGAGGCCGGCCAGTTCATCGCCACGCTGGAGCGCCGCCAGGGCCTGAAGATCGCCTGCCTGGAAGAGATCGCCTGGCGCCACGGCTTCATCAACAGCGAACAACTCGCCCGACTGGCGCAGCCGCTGTCCAAGAACGGTTACGGCCAGTACCTGCTGGGCCTGCTCAAGGAAGGATCCCACCCATGAAGGTGACGCGCACCGCCATTCCCGATGTGATGCTGGTCGAGCCCAAGGTGTTTGGCGACTCACGGGGCTTCTTTTACGAGAGTTTCAACGAACGCGCCTTTGCCGAAGCCACGGGCGTGACCATCCGCTTCGTGCAGGACAACCACTCCAAGTCTGCCCAGGGTGTGCTGCGTGGCCTGCACTACCAGATCCAGCAACCTCAGGGCAAGCTGGTGCGGGTGGTGGTGGGCGAGGTGTTTGACGTGGCGGTCGATCTGCGTCGTTCATCACCCACGTTTGGCAAATGGGTCAGCGCGGTTTTGTCGGCCGAGAACAAGGCGCAGTTCTGGGTGCCACCCGGCTTTGCGCACGGCTTTGTGGTGACCTCGCAATCCGCCGAGTTTTTGTACAAGACCACCGAGTACTATGCCCCGGAGCACGAGCAGAGCATTGCCTGGAACGATCCGTTCCTGGCCATCACCTGGCCGGACCTGGGCGCGCCACCCCAGGTGTCGGCCAAGGACGCTGCGGGCAAGCACTGGGCCGACGCCCGTTTCTATGACTGAACCTCTGAGCGGCGCAGTCCCGCCGCGCCACCTTTATCGTGGGAGAACATGCATGGCAACGAGAACCCCTGGTTTGAAGCTGGTTTCCCTGGTGCTGGTGGCGGTGCTGAGTGCCTGCGCGGTGCCTGGCCCCGCGTCCCGCTCGGTCGATCAGCCCCTGACATCGACCGCGCTCGTCGGCGGGGAATGGGTCGCCTTTGCCATCCAAGGTGCACCGGAGGTGCAGGTCCCCAAGCCCAAGCTGCGCTGGACCGCGCCTGACCAGGTCACCGGCACGGGCGGCTGCAATGGCTTCAAAGGGCGTTCCAGTGCCAATCTGTCCACATTGCAGTTGGGACCCCTGGCATCCACAGGGCGCGCCTGCCTGAGCATGCCGGGCTCGCAGGAGGACCTGTTCTTCAAGGCCCTGGAGCTGACCCGCAAGGCCCGGGTGGAGCGCGATCAGCTCATCCTGATGGACGACGCCGGCAAGCAGTTGGCCCGCTTTCTGCGATCCAATTGACTCTCAACCGGTGGAGGCTCCAATGGACCTAGCGGCTATTGGTTACCGCTGATGGCCCCATTTCCTGCAAGGGACCCAGCGGATTGGTCTGGACTTCCACTTCGTTGACGACCGGCTGCCCGCCCCAGCCGCGGTAAACCACGACGTCATTGACCAGCAGGATCAGTGCATTGAAGCGCCAGCCGGTGGTTTCCGTGCGGCGTTTGAAATTCAGGAAATCGGCCCAGAAACCGCCAGTGCGCACCTTGGCTATGCGAGCCACATTGAGTTCCCAGCCACGGCAGGCATCGCGTGCATTGAGGCAAGTCAGGATGCCGGGGTCCAGGTCGTCCTTGCTGAGCAGTCCGCCCGTGACCACGCGGCGCACGATGTCGGCGTGGGTCAGGATGACGGTATTGGGTTGCTGGGTGGGTGTCAGCCCC
>JAVBYK010000259.1 GCA_030824095.1 bacterium | reverse complement strand
ACCACCACCCGGGGTGCGTTGCGTCCCGGTGTGCTGGCACAACCACCCAACAGGGACAGAGCCCCCAGGGAACCCGCAACCGCCATGCCCTGCGCAAATTGACGACGTTTCATCATGGTCAGCGTCCTATTTCTTCAGCGCGGAAAAATACGACGCCAGTGCCACCAACTCCGCATCGGTGTAGCCCATGGCCAACTGGTGCATCACGGTGGCGGGCTTTTTGCCGTTCTTGAAGTCCAGCAGCTTGCGCTGCAGTTCCTCACGGGCGGCGCCGGCCAGCGACTCCAGGCCTTCCTGCGCCAGGCCTGCCGTTCCATGGCAACTGGCGCAGGATGCGGCCAGGCTGCGCACCTGCAAGGTATCCGGAACCTGGGCCCAAAGTGACCCCAAAGAAACCGCCAGCACACTGGCCAGCACCCATACCTTGCTCTGCATTGCGCAATCTCCGCAGTTTGTTGTGTGGGTGACTGTAATCACAAAAAGCCATGAAAAAAGGGAGCGTCCCCACGACTGGCGTGGAAACGCTCCCTTTTGGGAGAGGGGCAGTCAGAAGTTACAGCACTTCGAAGATGCCGGCAGCACCCATGCCACCGCCAATGCACATGGTCACGCAGACGCGCTTGGCACCGCGGCGCTTGCCTTCGATCAGCGCGTGGCCGGTCAAACGCTGGCCTGACACACCGTAGGGGTGGCCGACGGCAATGGCGCCGCCGTTGACGTTCAAACGGTCAGCGGGAATGCCCAGCTTGTCGCGGCAGTACAGCACCTGCACGGCGAAGGCTTCGTTCAGTTCCCACAGGTCAATATCGCTGACCTTCAGGCCCAGACGCGCCAGCACCTTGGGGATGGCGAACACGGGGCCAATACCCATTTCGTCGGGTTCGCAGCCGGCCACGGCAAAGCCCAGGAAACGGCCCAGGGGTTGCAGGCCCTTCTTCTCGGCAATCTTTTCGTGCATCACGACCACGGCGCCGCCGCCATCGGAGAACTGGCTGGCGTTGCCGGCGGTGATCAGGCCACCGGGCACAGCGGAGCGCAGGCCCTTGATGCCGTCATAGGTGGTGCCGGCGCGGATGCCTTCGTCATCGCTGACGGTGACCTGCTTGGTCATCAGGCCCATGACCTTGTCGGCCACACCCATGGTGACGGTGATGGGGGCGATTTCGGCCTTGAACAGGCCGGCTTCCAGCGCGGCGGAAGCCTTCTGCTGGCTGGCCGCACCGTATTCGTCCATGGCTTCGCGGCTGATGTTGTAGCGCTTGGCCACGTTCTCAGCGGTCTGCAGCATGTTCCAGTAGATCTCGGGCTTGTTCTTCAGCAGCCAGGGGTCGGTCATCATGTGGGTGTTCATTTCCTGCTGCACGCAAGAGATGGCTTCCACGCCACCGGCCACATAAATGTCGCCCTCGTTGGCAATGATGCGCTGCGAGGCCATGGCAATGGTCTGCAGGCCCGACGAGCAGAAACGGTTGATGGTCATGCCCGACACGGTGACGGGGCAGCCGGCGCGCAGAGCGGCCTGGCGGGCGATGTTGGCACCGGTGGCGCCTTCGGGTGTGGCGCAGCCCATCAGGACGTCGTCCACCTCACCGGCTTCAATGCCGGCACGCTTGATGGCGTGTTCGACAGCGTGTCCGCCCAGTGTGGCGCCGTGGGTCATGTTGAAGGAACCCTTCCAGCTCTTGGCAAGCGGGGTGCGGGCGGTCGATACGATTACTGCGGATGTCATGGTCGGTCCTTTTCAAATGGGATTCAGGGTTGGGATGCCTTGGCACCCTCACTAATCAAACGGTGGTAGAAGCGGATGGCTTCTGCGTAATTGGCAACGGAGAGGCGCTCGTTGGTGCCGTGAAAGCGTTTCAGGTCTTCGGCATTGGCGCGCACCGGCGAGAACTTGAAGATGTGGTCGCTGATCTCGCCGTAGTGGATGGAGTCGGTAGCAGCCACCATCAGGCCAGGCGCCACCAGCACACCGGGGAACACTTCGCGCACGGTCTTGTTGAGCAGACGGTACTGGGCCGAGTCGGTGGGCGCCACCTTGGACGCATCCACCGCACCGGGCAGTGCCAGCAACTCGAACTTATCGTTGCCGCCCACGGCCTGGCTCACCTGCTTGCGCACGTGGTCCATGACCTGCTCCTTGGTGTCACCCGGCAGGATGCGGAAGTTCACCGTGGCCTCGGCGCGGCCGGGCAGCACGTTTTCCTTGTTGCCCGCGTTCACGATGGTCAGCGCCGTAGTGGTGCGCAACATGGCGTTGGTGCTGGCCGCGGCTTCGAGCTGCTTTTGCACCACCGGTCCAAACAGCCACAGGTTGGACAGTGCCACCCGTGAGAAGCCGCCCATTTCCGGGGCAATGGTGTCAAACATCTCGCCAGCCACGCCTTTGATGCCGCCAGGCAACTGCTCGTCATCCAGGCGTTTGAGCGCGGCGCTCATCATCGCAATGGCGCTGGTGCCCTTCTTCGGAGGCATTGAGGAATGCCCCGGCGTGGCGGCCATCTTCAGCACCACGGAGAGGTAGCCCTTCTCAGCCACGCCCAGCAACGCCGCAGGTTTGGTCAAACCGGGCAGGATGCCGTCCAGCACCAGAAGGCCCTCGTCGATGACGAAGTCCAGATGCACCTTGCGTTCCTTGAGCACTGCCGCGATCTTGGCCGCGCCGCGCACGCCGCTGACCTCTTCGTCCGCACCATAGGCCAGGTACACCGTGCGCTCGGGCTTGTAGCCGCTAGCGACCAGCATTTCCACGGCCTCCATCTGCGACATCAGGTTGCCCTTGTCATCCCAGGAGCCGCGGCCCCAGACAAAGCCATCCTTGGTCTCGCCGCTGAAGGGCGCGATCTGCCAGTCACCTTCGGTCCC
>JAVBYK010000500.1 GCA_030824095.1 bacterium | reverse complement strand
CCAGCACGCGCTCCAGCTCGTCGCGCATGGGCTGGGTGGCCAGCCAGCGCAGCGCGCCGCTTTGCAGGCCGCTCAGCAAGGGTTGGGCTGCAGCGTCGTTGAAGACAAAGGCGTCGAGGACGATGTTGGTGTCGATGACGACGTCACTTGCGGTCACGGGCGGTCCCCTTGACCATGTCGAAGCGGAACATGCGGCACTCGATCGGGCCGTTCCACATCGGTACGCGGCGCGATTCCTTCAGGCGCATCTTGCTGGGCAGTTTCAGGTCCGGCGTCAGCACCCAGGCGGTCCAGCCGGAGAAGTTTTTCTTCCAGTGCGTGGCAAGCTGGCTGAAAAACTCCCCGCCGTCTTCGGTCTGCGCCACGTCGCGCGCGCCGAAACGCGGCTGCGCGTCCTCGCCAACGGCGCCGGCTCGTCCGTCCCCGGCGACGCCACCGACCGCAATGCGCTCGCCATAGGGCGGATTCAGCAGCAACACACCGGGAATGTCGGTGGGCGGCATGCGCTGCAGCGCGTCGCCGCCGCGGAACTCGACCACATCAGCAACCCCTGCACGTTCGGCATTGCGCTGGGCAAAGTCGACCATGCGGTGCGACACATCGCTGCCATAGATCAGCGCGCTGTGGCCCGCCGGAGGCTTGACCACTGCGTCTGCAGCTTCCTGTTGGATGGCCTGCCAAACATGGGCCTGGAACGGCAAATATTTTTCAAACGCAAAGTGGCGCAGCGAGCCGGGTGCAATGTTGCAGGCTATCTGCGCCGCCTCGATGGCGATGGTGCCGCTGCCGCAGCAGGGGTCGTACAGCGGCAGCAGGTCGTCATCACCCTCGGCCCAGCCGCTGGCGGCGATCATCGCGGCGGCCAGCGTTTCCTTCAGCGGGGCGTCGCCCTTGTCCTCGCGCCAGCCGCGCTTGAACAGCGGCTCGCCCGAGGTGTCGATGTACAGCGAGCAGGTGTCCGTGGTCAAGTGGGCGTAGATGCGCACATCGGGCCATTGGGTGTTGACGTCCGGGCGCACGCCATGGGCCTTGGCGCGGAAGCGGTCGCACACGGCGTCCTTGATCTTCAGCGCGGCAAAGTTCAGCGAATTCAGCGGGCTGTGCTGGGCTGTGACCTCGACCTTGATGCTCTGCTTGGGCGTGAACCAGATTTCCCAGGCCACATCAGACGCGGCGCGGTACAGGTCCTGTTCGGTTCGGTATTCGGAGTAGGACAGCTGCACCAGCACGCGCTGCGCCAGGCGGCTGTGCAGGTTGAGCAGCATGGCTTCGCGCCAGGAGGCGCGCGCCATGACGCCGCCACGGCGGGTCAGCAGGTCCTGGCCCATCAGCCCGGTCAGGCCATGGACCTCGGCGGCGAGCAGGTCTTCCACGCCGGCGGCGCAGGGGAGAAAAATTTGGAGTTGGTTCATGGTTTTCCCCCATTCGAGGTGCGATTGGGCTCAGATGCAGTCTGCTGCGCATTGGGTTGCTGTATCACCACCCTGTCGCGCTCAATGATCTTGCGAAACACATCGCTGGTGGTTGCCCAATCCACCACATCGACTCTCCAGGGCAGGTCGGACTCCGAGAAATCCTCGCTAAGGCTGGCACACAGGTCCAGCGGCAGGGGGGCAGCGGCAATGATGACCAGATCGAGATCAGAGAATTTCTTGGCGTTTCCCGTGGCGCGCGAGCCAAAGGCCCAGACTGCATGGTCTGGCACATGCTTTTGCAGAATACCGTGCACGATGGACCACTGCTCCGGCTGGATATCAATCGCCGGTATCACACGGCCCTCGCCTTCAACTGGTCGCGGAGGTATTGGGCTTCATCCAGAAACGCAGGAATCTCGGCCACCACTTCGAGCGCCTTGGCCTCATCATAGGTATGGCTGGTTTTGCTGCGCATGTCGCGAAACGTCCGCCAGCGGGGCCAGTCACTGAGCAATAGCCCCTGCTCATTTCCGGAACGGATCACGTCCTGGAACGGCATGCCATCGAACTGCTCGGGTGTAGGCGAAACCATTTCCAGGTAGCGCTTGAGCATCTTGTGGCTGATCTCGTAGGTGAACTCAAAGCGCTGGATCAAACCGTCGCGAATCTGGGTGTCCGACGGGTCAGCAAGGTAGCGGGCCAGACCTTCGTCCAAACGGTCGATGGCATTGAAAAGGGAGCTCAAGTCCAGTGTGAAATCACGCATGGTTTTGCCCGTTCATGGATTAGAGTGCCTTGCGCAACGACGCGGGAGCGATCTTGAGCCCCTCGCGGTATTTGGCCACCGTGCGGCGGGCGCATTCAATGCCCTGCTCCTTGAGCATCTCGGAAATCTGGTTGTCGGACAAGGGTTTCTTGGCGCTCTCGGCGCTGATGAACTGCTTGATCAGGGCGCGCACCGCGGTGCTGGAGGCATTGCCGCCGGACTCGGTGCCCAGGCCGGAGCCAAAGAAATACTTCAGCTCGAAGGTGCCAAACGGCGTGGCCATGTATTTGGCGGTGGTCACGCGGCTGATGGTGGACTCGTGCAGGCCCAGCTCGTCGGCAATCTCGCGCAGCACGAGGGGGCGCATGGCCAGCTCACCGTGGGTGAAGAAGTTCTTCTGGCGCTCCACAATCGCCGTGCTGACACGCAGGATGGTGTCAAAGCGCTGCTGGATGTTCTTGATGAACCAGCGCGCCTCCTGCAGGCGCTGTTGCAGGCCGGCGTAACTGGCGCTGTCCTTGCCGCCACCGCGGTGGTTGCGCAGCACGTTGGCGTAGATGTCGTGCACGCGCAACTTGGGCATCACGTCCGGGTTGAGCATGACGCGGAACTGCGGGCTGGCGCCGGCGCGGGTCTTGCCCACCGGGACCACCAGCACGTCCGGCACGACGATGTTGCGCTCCAC
>JAVBYK010000411.1 GCA_030824095.1 bacterium | reverse complement strand
TTTTGCACCACGGCGTAGGTCATCTTGTTCTGCTTCACATAGGAATACTCCACATAACCCAGGGAGTTGGGCAGGCGGGCCACAAATGCTGCCACGCCTTCGTTACCCTTGCCACCGGCGCCCACAGGCCAGTTCACGGCCGTGCCCTCACCCACCTTGGACTTCCACTCGGGGCTGACCTTGCTCAGGTAGTTGGTGAAGATGAAGGTGGTGCCAGAGCCGTCAGCGCGGCGCACCTGGGCAATGGCCGCATCGGGCAGTGCCAGCGTGGGGTTCAGCGCCTTGATGGCGGGATCATTCCAGCGTGCCACCTTGCCCAGGTAGATGTCACCGAGCAGTTGGCCGGTCAGCTTGAGCTGGCCCGACTCGATTCCCTTGATGTTGACCACCGGCACCACGCCACCCATCACGGTGGGGAACTGCATCTGGCCCTTGGTCTTCAGGACTTCATCGGTCAGGGGCATATCCGAGGCCCCAAAGTCCACGGTCTTGGAATCGATCTGCTTGATGCCACCGCCCGAACCGATGGACTGGTAGTTCACCTTGACGCCGGTGGCCTTGTTGTATTCAGCAGCCCACTTGGAATAGATGGGGGCCGGGAAGGTTGCACCCGCACCGGTGATTTCCTGGGCGCCGACGGCACCGGCAAAGCCCAAGGTGGAAGCCACAGCCAGTGACAGGAGCGGCAATTGGAAAGCGATTCGCATGGGTAACCTCTATTCGGTTGGTTTAGGAATGAGGGAACTTTAAGAAAGATTTGTGACAAGTCTGTGACATAACGGCCTATTTTCAAGATCCCGACACAAAAAGCCTTTCCAGCTTTGTATTCAATTTTTCACATTCTTGTCACAACTTTGTCACGAACTCTTTCTACGCTTGGCGTCTTTCAACCCACGCAATGGAAAACACCATGTCACTGTTCAACGCTCTCTCCACCACTCGCCGGGCCGCTTTGCTGGGCGCCCTCACGCTGGCCATGACCGGTTGCGCAACGACCTCTGCCCCGGTCAACCTGGCAGACAGCCTGGCCGGCCAGCCTGGCTTGAGCACCTTCCAGAGCCTGGCCGCCAAGGCCGGCCTGACCGAGACCCTGAAGTCCGGCGGACCCTTCACCGTTTTTGCCCCCACCAATGAAGCCTTCAAGGCCGTGCCTGCCGCCACCATGGACGATCTGGCCAAGCACCCAGAGAAGCTGAAGGCCGTGCTGAGCTACCACATCGTGGTGGGCAAGATGCAAGCCGCCGACATCAAGAACGGCAACGCCAAGACGGTGGAAGGCTCCAATGTGGCCCTGGGCAAGGCCGGTGACTTCGTCACCGTGGAAAGCGCCGCCGTGGTGACGCCCAACCTGGCAGCCACCAATGGTGTGATCCACACCGTGGACACGGTGCTGATGCCGCCGAAGAAGAAATAAGGCCCCGCCTCTCCTTCTGCCACTGCCTGTTTCCCCAAGTGATTTTTAGCAAAAACAGGCACTAGCCCTCGTGGAATATACGTGAGTCGCTATCAATAGCATAGCGATTTCACGGCTATTCCACTCTTGCACATTCCGAGGCCAAGGAGCCCAACCATGACCCCGTTACACCATCCTGGCCGCCGCAGCGTATTGCACGCGCTGGCCAGCCTGCCCCTTGCCCTTGCCACTCCAAGCTGGGCCCAGCCCGCGCGCAGCGGCTCGTCATCTCGCGCCATCACCATCACCCAGATCGCGGACATGTCCACCAGCCAGATCGACGTCTCCAAGGACTTCCTGGTCGGTTCACGCGCCGCCTGGCAGGAGATCAATGCCCGGGGCGGCCTGCAGGGTTACACCGTGCGCCACCAGGTCATTGAAGTCAACGGCACCCCGGCCAGCCTGCGCGCGGCGGTGGATGCCCTCAAAGCCGATTCGCACAGCGTGGCCCTATTCGGGAGCGCAGGCGACCAGGCCGCCTCCCAACTGGTCGGCATGCTGACCCGTGAATTGCCCGACCTACCCCACGTGGCGCCCTGGCTGCAGAACGTGGAGGCCGTCTCCTCGCCCAGCACCTTTCCGATCTTCGCCTCGCGCCAGGAGCAGATTGCCCACGCCATCAAGTCGCTGTCGGTCATGGGCATCAACCAGGTCGGCGCCGTGTACGGGTCGGCTGCCGAATTTGCGGCCTACCGGAGCGATTTGGAGCAGATTGCCAAATCGCTCAAGCTGTCCATCGTCTCGTACCGCACCGACGGCGACCTGCGCGACCTGGCCCAGTCCCTGACACCCGAGAGCCCGCGCGTGCTGCTGTTTGTCGGTGGCACACCCGAACTGGTGCGCTTCTCCCAGGGCGTGGAGAAACAGGCCGCCCAGCGTTACCTGATCGCCATGTCCGACGTCAACCTGCAAAGCATTCAGCAAATGGGCACCTCGCGCTTCGCGCCCATCATTGCCACCCAGGTGGTACCCATGGTCAACGCCAGCCTGCCCGTCGTCAAGGCCTACCGCGCGGCGCTGGGGCGGCTGTTTGACGAGCCGCCAACGCCTTTGAGTCTGGCTGGCTACATTGCCGCCCGCTACACCTATGAGGTGCTGCAGGGCGTGGATGGCCCCATCACCCGCTCCAACTCCCTTCAGGCTTTTTCCCGGCGCAGTCCAGTCGATCTGGGTGGCTTTCGCATCACCCCCGACAGCCGCAACCGTGGCACCGCCTATGTGACCCAAAGCATGGTGACATCCGACGGTCGCGTCCTGGGGTAACGGCTTTGTTGAATACAGCTCGGCGCAAGACACCCCGGTGCTATGCTCTGGCGGTCTCTCCTTCCTCCAGAAACAAAGAATTGATGCACATGGGTAATCGTCTGGCCGCCGTGGACCTGGGGTCCAACAGCTTTCGTCTTGAAATCGGCCG
>JAVBYK010000425.1 GCA_030824095.1 bacterium | reverse complement strand
CAGCGCCACACCCGAGCCCAGGAACAGCGCCTGCGCCCGGTCGTGCACGTAGCGCAGTGCGGAGAAATCCTCCAGCGCAAAGCCCACCGAATCGAACAGCGTGATCTGGTCGGCGTGGTTGCGACCCGTGGCCTGGCCGTCCAGCACGCGCCACAGCTCGGTCACGCCAAAGCCAGCGTCCATTTGCTGCAGGTCGCCCTCGACACGGGTCTGCGGTTCAAACTCGACAAACACCTTGGCCGCATGCAGCACATCAGCGTGCAGCTCGGTCTTGCCGGGGCAGTCGCCGCCGACACCGTTGATGTGCATGCCAGGCTGCAGCATGTCGGCGGTGAGGATGGTGGCATTGGTCTTGTCGGCGGTGACCGTGGTTACGATGTCGGCGCCGCGCACGGCCTCAACCGTGCTGGCACAGACCGTCAGTCGCAGACCGGCCGCATCCGGGTTGTTTTGCAGGTTGCGCACCAGCTTAGCGGTGGCCTGGGCGTCCACGTCAAACAGGCGGATGTCGGTGATGCCGACCAGATGGTGGAAGGCCAGGGCCTGGAACTCGCTCTGCGCGCCGTTGCCGATCAGCGCCATGACGCGGCTGTCGGGCCGGGCCAGCGTGCGTGCCGCCAGCGCCGAGGTGGCGGCCGTGCGCAGCGCGGTGGTCAGCGTCAGCTCGCTGACCAGCACGGGAAAGCCACTGGCCACATCGGCCAGCACGCCAAAGGCCATGACCGTGGGCAGGCCGCGCGCCGTGTTCTTGGGGTGGCCGTTGACGTACTTGAAGGTGTAGGTCTGGGCGTCGGCAATCGGCATCAGCTCAATGACGCCATCGGGCGAGTGGGCCGCCAAGCGGGCGGATTTGTCGAAGTCGCTCCAGCGCAGAAAGTCCTGCTGCAGGTAGTCGGCCATGCCGCGCAGCGTGGCGGCCAAGCCGGTGCGCCGGACGATGGCGGCCACATCCTGGGGGCTCAAAAACAGGGTGCTGGGGCGGGTCTGGATCGGGGTGTTCATGGTGTGTCTCCTGACGGCTTGCAAGGGGTTGCAACCGATGAGAGGAAGTGTCGCCACCCGTCCAAACAATAACAATCGTCAGTTTTGTATAAAAAATGGTAGAAATTTAGCGAAATGGCATGTTAAATTGCCACTATGGATGAAATCGACCAGAAACTGATCTCGCTGCTGCGCCAGGACGCGCGCCTGAGCGTGGCCACGCTGGCGACCAAACTGCAGGTCTCGCGCGGCACGGTGACCAACCGCATCCGCCGATTGGAGGACGACGGCGTCATCGTTGGCTACACCGTGCGGCTGCGCCCGGATGTGCGCCACAACGAGATCAAGGCCTGGATGAGCATCGCGGTGGACGGCAACCAGACCCGCGCCGTGATTGCCAGCCTGCTGGGCGAGCCCGGCGTGGCCACGCTGCATGACACCAATGGCCGCTGGGACCTGCTGGCCGAATTGCGTGCCGAGACCCTGCAGGACCTGGCTTCGGTGCTGGAGCGCATCCGTTTGATCAAGGGCATCAGCAACACCGAAACCAGCATCCACCTCGAAACCTTCCGGCTTTCGTGAGTGGCGCAGGCAGCCAACGGCCTACAGCGTTTGCTCCAGGGCCAGCAATGCCTGTGAGCGTGATAGTGCAATGCGCGCGCAGGCGCGGATGATGGCGCGCACCATGTCCGGATTCTGCGATTGCAGGAATGCCAGCGGGGTCAGGCTACCGTCAAACATCTTCCGGGCCTGGCCCAGCGCCTGCTGCGTGCCCGCGTGGCCCAGGTAGCGGTAGATGAAGGCGGTAATCGGCGAGGCCGTCAGGTCGTTGACGGATTCCAGCGTGCGACCTTTCTCGAAGACCCGCAGCAGATCGGGGTTGAGTTCCTGCGTGGTGGGCGCTTCGGGCAGGAAATCTTCCGCCCGGTCGGGCCGCCCATAGGGGCTGCGGATGTCGCCCAGGAACATGGAGACGGGGCCATCCGTTCCGGTACAGCGGGCCAGAGCTTCCACGATGGCAACGGAAGTGATCTTGGCACCCAGGAAGTCGCAGGCAAACGAAATGTTGCATTGGGCCGCCGCGTGCAATCTGGTCATGGCATCGGCCGAAGGTTGCCCCCGGTAGTGCTGGAAGATGTGGGCCGGGTCCAGGCTGCGCAGAAAGCTGTCCATGCGGGTCAGACCGCTGCGGTACTCCTGCAGGGTGTACACGCCGGCGACGGCCAGTGGTGCGTTGGACTCTTCGATCAGCAGCCAGGTGTTCGACAGGAACAGGCCGGGGTCGGCCTCGGCAAAACTGCTGACATCGCGGTTGGCCAGTTCCACGGCGTCGGCAACCACCTGGTTCACGTAAGCCTGGACCGACGGGGCATCGTGGTCCTGGCAGCGGCTGCGGTATTGCTGCTCCACGCGCGCGGCCAGCCGGTCTGCCGGCAGCCGCCCTTGTGCATCGGGCTGGCGAAACGGAATGGTGGCCTCCATGCAGGCCACGATGGCGATCAGGTCGGCCATGCCCACGTACGGTTGCAGCAGGCGGGCTGCCACCACGGCGCTGAGGAATTCGTTCAAACCGCCATAGAGTGGCAGCGCCTGGCCTGGAGCCCAATCGAACAGGGCGGTGCACAGAGTCAGGGGAACATCGTCGGGCGCAACGGGCCGCAGCACCAGTGTGCCCTCGGTCACGCGCACCACGGCATGCAGCATTTCGTCCGTGTGCAAGGGGAACCCGGCATCCAGCTGGTAGTACACCAGGTCGTGAAAAAGGGCTGCCAGCACCTGGCGCGGATGCATGCCCTCGCACATGTGGAACACATGGCCGGTCGTGTGGTAGGCCCGTGTCTTGGACTCCATCGCGTGGTGGATCAGCATTGCCAGCCGCTCCGTTTCAGCCATGCTGA
>JAVBYK010000253.1 GCA_030824095.1 bacterium | reverse complement strand
TTGCAAAAGGCGGCACCGCCATAGTGGGCAGCGTCATGGTGGTATTTCGCGCCACGGCAGGCCATCAGGGCCACATCGCTCGTGGCCAGCACATCGTGCAGGCCGAGCGCGCGGGTCCAGTCGGCCACGGCTTGCACGCAATGCCTGTAGTCGGGCCAGCGCACACGCGCTCGCGCCAAAGGCAGCATATCAACATCACCGGACTCCAGTCGCTCGGCTATGTCCCGCTCCCAGTCGGCGACCAGCCTCGCCGGCGGCGCCGGAATGTGGACCACGCCTGTGAGCACGGCATCGCTGACGCTACGGCTGCGGATGGCGTCGCCACTCCAGAAGAAGGACGTGAGGCGGTCTTGCGCAGGGTGCGGTTGCGGGGGGCGGCTCATCGGGGGCAGTGTACCCAAGGGAGGGTGCGATACTTCGTCGCCACTGTCCCCTGAGAGGTTGTCGTTGTGAAATCGTTTCTGCAGCGCTGTCTGCCCTGGTTGTTTGGAAAGCCAGCCCCTGCCCGCTCAACGGCGCAGGCCACGCCGGCACCGGCGACGGAACGCCGCGCCCCACTGCCAGCCGCCGATGAAGAAGCCAAAGCCGCAGCCGAACTGACCGCCATCAGCGCACGCCGGCCCTTGATTGCATCCAGCGGCGCGGTGGCGGGTTTTGAGTTTCGCATTGGCGAGGATGTGGCCCGGCATCTAAAGCGGCAGTCCGACGCCTATGCACGCTCGGCCCGTGTGACGGCCTTGCTGACGGCGGCCTACGGCATTGGGCAAACCGGGCGCATCGGCTTTGCGCGCATGCCAGCCTGGTGGTTGGTGCATGCAACCGAGGCCGATGTGGGGCCTGGCGTTTTGATCGGGCTGGAATCCATGCCATCGGCCGTTCCCATTCCACAGTCCTCGGCAGCCATTGAACAAGCCGTTTTGATGCTGCGGACCAAGGGTGTCCAGGTGGGCTGGGAGCCGGACTTTGATGGCCACATCCTGCCGGACTTTGTGATGCTGCGCCAGGGCGCCAAACCCATGTCCACGCTGCTCGACTCTGTCAGCACCTGGCCACCGGCATGGCAAGGCCTGCCGATTCTGGTGACCGACATCAGCGACGTCGAGGAACTGGAAATGGCCCTGTACAACGGCGTCACCTACGCCTGTGGCGTGCTGGACCGTGACGCTGCTTCGGCGACTGCTGCCAACCAATCCCCGGTTCCGCCGGAGGTGCGGCGCGTAGGGCTGCTGTTGAACCAGTTGGTAGCGGGTGCCGATACGGCGCTCATCGTGGACGAGATCAAGGGCGACATCGGCCTGTCGTATCGGTTGCTGCGGCTCATCAACAATGCCAGCTATGCGCAGTTGGGCAGCCATGCCAGCGTGGAACAGGCGGTGCTGCTGCTGGGGCGCTATGAGCTGTACCGCTGGCTGTCCATGCTGCTGGTCGAGTTTGCGGGCAGCCGCAAGGCGGCATCCGCCCTGCAGGAGCTGACCCTGTGGCGCTCACGCCTGATGGAGCTGGTGGCCATCGAAAAGCACGAAGACGCACCGGACCAGTTCTTCACGCTGGGCCTGGCTTCCATGCTGGGCCAGTTGCTGAAGATCAGCCAGGCCGAGGTGGTCAGCACGCTGAACTTGCCAGCACCCGCCAGACAGGCGCTGCTGGAGCAAACCGGGCCGTGGTTGCCCTATCTGGAGATGACACAGCGCCTGGAAGCACACACGCTGGACCTGACGGTGGAGCTGGCGCCGCATTTCCGCGACACGGCTCGCCTGCTGATGCTGTCCGACCAGGCCTGGCATTGGGCGGCCGAGCAAACCGGACTGAGCAATGCACCGGCCGGCGCTATGGGTGGCACCGCATAGAGGTGCGGTGTACCATTTGCGAATGTTGTCTCCCATTCGATCCAGGGTATCGACGCCCGCCCGCTATGCCGTATTGATGCTGGCCGCCCTCGCGCTGGCCGGCTGTGAATCCATGTCGGTGTCGGAATGCAAGGTGGCGGACTGGCACCGGGTCGGCTGGACCGACGGCTCGCATGGCGAGAGTGAGCGACGCATTGCCGATTACACGGAAGACTGCGGCAAGGCTGGCATCGTCCCCAACGCCCAGGTTTACCGACAGGGTTGGGATGCTGGCATCGTACAGTTCTGTACGGCCGCCAATGGCTGGCGCGAAGGCCTGCAGGGTCACTCGGGCAAGGCCTCCGTCTGCCAGGGCCAGGCTGGTTACCCGGCCTTTGCGCGCTATCTGGAAGCCGGGCTGCAGGTGTACCGCACCAACGAACGCATGCAGAACAACGCCCAAGAGTCCAACCGTTTGCAGCAGCGCCTGGATGCGTCGAAAAACGACGATGAGAGAAAACACCTGCGCGAGGAACTGCGGCACATCGACCGCGAGCAGTTCCGCCTGCGCAACCAGTTGATCCAGCAGCAGATGCTGGCGCCATAGCGCCAGCGACCCCACTTAACCGCCGGTGTGCTGCGCGAAGCGCGCCTTGATCTCAGCCATGGACTGGGCGTTGAGGCGATTGCCATACTGGCTGACCACCCGACCCGCTGCCTGATTGGCCAACCAGGCCGCCTGTGCATGGCTGTGTCCGTGGGTGACCGCGTAGAGGAAGGCACCGGCAAACATGTCACCGGCCCCGTTGGTGTCCAGCGCCTTGACACTGGCAGCGGGCACCTCGGTTCGCTCGCCACCTTCCAGCACCAGGCAACCCTTGGCACTGCGGGTCAGGCACACGGTGCGGGCCAACTGGCCCATCTGCTTGCAGATCACATCGATGTCCTGTGAGCCGCACCAGACCTGGGCTTCTTCCTCGTTGCAGAACAAGAAGTCCAGACCGTCACCCACCATGGCTTCGAGCCCCGCACGGCAGAAATTGATCATGCTCATGTCGCTGAGGGTGGT
>JAVBYK010000031.1 GCA_030824095.1 bacterium | reverse complement strand
GCCAGCCAGCTCCGGCCGCTGGGCCTGGGAGCACTGCAGGTGGTGCAAACCGTGGTGGAGAAGCAGGCCACCTTTGCCTGCACACCGGCGCTGCGCCGCCCGCCCCAGCAGATTGCACCCGGCCTCATCGCCGCCGGTGACTATGTGGACGGCCCCTACCCCGCCACGCTGGAAGGGGCCGTGCGCAGCGGCTGGGCCGCCGGAAATTTGCCTTAAATCAAGCATCAGGCAAACCCGGGGTGGTCAAGCCGCCGCGGCAGGCCTACCATGAACCCATCTAACGGCTGAAAGATGGGAGACCCGCCATGGACAACTACGATCTGCACGACCTGCTGCGCCGCATGGTGGAGTGCAACGCCTCGGACCTGTACCTGACCACCGGTGCGCCACCCCAGGTCAAGGTGGACGGCACGGTGCAAGCCCTGCCGCTGCCCCCACTGCAGGTGGGCCAGGCCCACAAGCTGGCCTATTCGGCCATGTCCCCCCAGGCCATTGCAGACTTTGAGCAAACCCTGGAATGCAATCTGGCGTATTCGCCCTCCAACATCGGGCGCTTCCGCATCAATGTGTACCAGCAGCGCCGTGAGACCGGCATGGTGGCGCGCCTGGTGCGAAGCGAGATTCCCAACTTCGACGCCCTGGGTCTGCCCCCGGTGGTGCGGGAGCTGGCACTGCTGCCCCGGGGGCTGATCCTGGTCATCGGTGCAGCCGGCTGCGGCAAGACGACCACGCTGGCCTCCATGGTGGACTACCGCGCCATCCACCAGAGCGGCCACATCCTGACGGTGGAAGACCCCATCGAATACCTGTTCCGCCACGGCGCCTCCACCGTTGACCAGCGGGAGGTGGGCGTGGACACGCACAGCTTCTCCAACGCCCTGCGCAATGCCATGCGCCAGGCACCGGACATGATCATGATTGGCGAGATCCGCGACCAGGAGACCATGCAGCACGCCCTGGCCTATGCCGAAACCGGCCACCTGTGCGTGTCGACCCTGCACGCCGGCAACGCCAGCCAGGCCATCAAACGCATACTCAACTTCTTCCCGGAGAGCGCCCACGCCCAGTTGCGCATGGACCTGTCGCTGAATCTGCAGGCCGTTGTGGCGCAGCGCCTGCTGCCCAGCACCACCGGTGGGCGGGCCCTGGCCACCGAGGTGTTGCTCAAGTCCGCCCATGTGGCCGACCTGATCCAGCGCGGCGCGGTGGACGAGTTGCGCCAATCGCTGGAGAAGACCAGCGTCATGGGCACCCACAGTTTTGACCAGTCGCTGCTGAGCCTGTACCAGCGCGGCCTGATCGAGCAGGAAGTGGCGCTGGCCAACGCCGACTCCCGCACCGACCTGGGCCTGCGCATGCGCCTGCACTCCAGCAACGACCCCCATTGAGACCCAATACATGACCGTTTCCCGACTCTCACGTGACCAGCTGCGCCTGCACATTGCCGGCGATGCCCTGGGCTTTGCTGACACCTCGGAGCTGGTCCAGCACCCCCTGCCCTGGGTTGGCCAGGAGCGTGCCGAACAGGCCGCGCGCTTTGGCCTGGCCATGGAGCAGCCCGACTACAACCTGTTTGTGCTGGGCGAGGTGGGCAGCGGCCGCTCCTCCCTGCTGCTGCAAAGCATGCAGGCCGTGGCGGCCAACCGGCCGGTGCCGCCCGACCTGTGCTACATCCACAACTTCGACGCACCCGAGCGTCCCCGCGCGCTGCGCATGCCGGCCGGCCAGGGGCGCCAGTTGCGCCAGCTCATGGTGGCGCTCACGCGCACGCTGCAAACCGAGATTCCGCAGCGCCTCTCCAGCGAGGACTTCAAGGCTGAGGGCGAGCGCATCCGCGGCGCCTACAAGATCGAGGAGGCCAAGGCCTACGGCGAACTCGATGCGTTTGCCGAGGCCCGGCACTTCACGCTGTTTCGGGAGTCGGGGCACCTGGTCTTCACGCTGATTGGCGACGCCGGCCACGCCCTGACCGAGGCCGAGGCCCGCGCCCTGCCCAAGGACAAGCGCGCCGAGATCGACCAGGCGGAGCAGGAGCTGCGCACCGAGATCGCCCGTTTTCTGGAAAAGACCCGCCCGCTGGAGCGGGTCATGAACGAGGCCCTGGCCGCCCTGCGCCGCCAGACCGTCAAACCGCTGCTGGACCACGAGCTGCAGGACATCCGCATCAGCCTCAAAAAGCAGATCAAGGACTCGGTCAAGCTCGGCGCCTATCTGGACCAGGTGTTGCACGACGTGCTGGAGCATCTGGAACTGTTCACCCCGATTGATGATGAAGAGAGCGAGCTGGAGCGCCGCGAAGCCCTGGTGCAACTGCTGGCGCGCTACACCGTCAATGTGGTGGTGGACAACGCCGGGCGCACCGGTGCGCCGGTCATCGTCGAGCAGAACCCGGTGTTTCGGGCCATGTTTGGCAGCATCGAATACCAGGCCGAGGAAGACGTGCTGTTGACCGACTTCTCCCGCATCCGTGCCGGCAGCCTGCTCAAGGCGCATGGCGGCTTTCTGATGCTGCACCTGCGCGACCTGCTGACCGACGAACTGGTGTGGGAAAAGCTGCGCCGCTACCTGCGCAGCGGGCGCGTGCAGATCGAGGAACCCGGCCCGTCGCTGATGCCCATGGCAGCCGTGTCGCTGGAGCCCGAGGCGGTGGACGCCGAGGTCAAGATCGTGCTGATCGGCTCGGTGGAACAGTACTACGCCCTGCAGGAAGGCGACCCCGAGTTTGCCCGGCGCTTTCGCGCCAAGGTGGACTTTGCCGAGAGTTTTCTGGCCAATGACGACACCCGCAACGGCACGGCCATCTTCGTGGCCCACACCTGCCGCAAGCTGGGCCTGCCCCACTTCTCCAGCCCGGCGGTGGCCCGCCTGCTGGAAGACGCGCACCGCGAGGTGGACGACCAGACCCGCCAGAGCGCCAACTT
>JAVBYK010000530.1 GCA_030824095.1 bacterium | reverse complement strand
TCATGGCCGTCAGGAAGATCACCGGAATATCCGCGGTGGCCGGGTTGGCCTTGATGCGCCGGCACACCTCGAAACCATCCATCTCCGGCATCATGACGTCCAGCAGGATCAGGTCAGGCAGCTTGCCGGTGTCCAGCAGCTTCAGCGCCCGCTCGCCGCTGTTGGCCGCGCGCACATGGTAGTCGTCACCCAGCAGCTCCACCAGCACGTCCAGGTTGTCGGCCACGTCATCGACCACCATCAGCACCGGCTTGGATGGCGCACTGCCCGCGCTGGCATCCGGGTCGCGCTCCAGTGTGTCGCGGGCCACCCGGACCACGGGCGCCGCACCCTTGCTGCGCTTGACCGCCGGCACCTGGCGGCTGGCCAGCAAGGCGGCCGGGCGGGGATTCTGGATGGCCTTGCGGATCTTGGCCTCCAGCGCCCCCACGTTGAAGGGCTTCACCATGTACTCGGAGACCCCGGACTCGATGGCGACCTGCACCTGGTGCCGTTCGGTCTCGGCGGTCATCATCAGGACCGGCAGGTTGGCGTATTCGGCGCTGGCGCGGATTTTGCGCAGCAGTTCCAGCCCCGTCATGACCGGCATGTTCCAGTCAGAAATCACCACGTCCACACTGCGGGACTGGATCAGCCGCCAGGCCTCCGCGCCATTGGACGCCGTCAGCACGCTCTTCATGCCCATCTGGTTGAGGCTGTTGCACAGAATGCGGCGCATGCCTTCCATGTCATCCACCACGAGAAAAGTCAAACTGTCGTTCATGCGGTCTCGTCAGCCCTGCGGCTGCCCCGGTGTGGCGACCCGACGGTGGGCTGCCCAAAAAAGCGCCATGATGCCATGTCCAGGCCATTTGCACAGGCCGCCCGCGCGCCCTTGCGGCATGCCCCAGGGGAGCGGGCCGAGTTGATACGATAGGCCCATGCAAGGTATCCGCTGGTTTCTGAAGGGAGTGCTGCTAGTGCTGTGCAGCGCGGCGCCGCTGCTGGCCCAGTCCTCCGTGGTGGCGCTCGATCAGGCCCGTGCGGAACTGACGGTCAACGGCGTGCCAACCACCACCCAGGTCAGCCTGCCTTACGGGTGGGACTATCACCACAAGGGCCAATCCGGATTCGGGCGTTTCACACTGGACTTTGCCGCTCAGCCATCCGGCCATGAGCCCTGGGCCCTGTATTTCTACCGGCTGGGAAACGCCTATGCGGTCCGGCTCAATGGCACGCTGCTGGAGCACAACGGGGTGATCCCTGACGCCGATACCAGCGACACCGACTCCGGTGACTATGCGAAGGTGCCGCGCTTTATCCGCATTCCGCCCAGCGTGCTGATGGACCACAACCGGCTGGAGGTGGAAATCCGCTCCGACAGTGGGCGCCGCTCCGGCATGCCGGTGGTGTGGGCCGGGCCCACCGCCGAATTGGAGTCGCTGTACCGTGGGGAGTTCGCCCTGCGGGTGGGGGGCTCTGCCGTATTCACGGTGTTCAGCCTGGTGGTGGGCGTCTTCGCCGCGGTGCTGTGGCTCACCCAGACCGACCCGCGCCCCGAGCGCAGGGGCGTGCGCGACAACCTGTACCTGTATGCCGCCGTGGCGGAATTCTCCTGGGCATTTTTCATTGGCGACACCCTGATTGAACGACCACCCCTGCCGTGGGCCTGGTGGTCCGTGGTGGTGAACCTGGTGCTGGGCGTCTGGCTCAGTGCCCTGCTGCTCTTCTGCCACAGCATCGCGGGGTGGGAACGGCACACCGCCAGCCGCTGGGTTCGGCGTACGCTGGCCGCGCTGATTCTGGCAGGCCCGGCGGTCGCCTACTATGCCATCACCGGTCCGACCCCGTGGCTGCTCACCGCGTGGCAGACGGCATTTGCGCTGGTATTCGTGCCATCGAGCGCGCTGTTTGTCATGCAGGCCCTGCGAGAGGCCAGCACCATGCACCGCGTGGTTGCGCTGGCACTCGTGGTGAACGTGCCGGTCGGCATCCATGACTTCTACATCATGCGCATTAGCGATCCCTTTGTGAACCAGGCCCTGCTGCGCTATTCGGCGGCCCTGTTTGGACTGGCCCTGGGCGTGATCGCCATTGACCGTTTTCGCAATGCCAACCTGCGCGTGCGTGACATGCTGGACGCACTGGCCGTGCGGGTGGAAGACAAGGAACTGGAACTCTCGAAAAGTTACCGGCGCATGGAGCTGATTGCCCGCGAGCAGGAGCGCATCCGGGAGCGCTCCCGCATACTGCGGGACATGCACGATGGCGTCGGCTCCCACATCAGCTCGGCCATCCGGCAACTGCAGTCCGGCCAATCCAATCCGGACGAAGTGCTGCTCACCCTGCAGGACTCGCTGGACCAGCTGAAACTGTCAATTGACGCCTTGAACCTGCCCCCCGGGGACGTGACTGCGCTGCTGGCAAACCTGCGCTACCGGCTGGAGCCCCGCTTTCGCGCCATGGGCTTGACGCTGGAGTGGGCCGTGGTGCCCCTGGCAGACCTGCCGCAACTCGACGCCGGCGCCATGCGCCAGCTGCAATTCATCTTCTTTGAAGCGTTTTCCAATGTGATGCAGCATGCCCATGCCAGCGTATTGCGCATCGAGGCCACGCCCACGCTGGCTTCACGCCGCAGCGACGCGCCCACGGTGCGGATCCGCATCTGTGACAACGGCTGCGGCTTCGACACCGCCTCCACCCAGCGCAAGGGACTGAATTCCATGCAGGAACGCGCCTGCGCCGTGGGAGCCCAACTGCACATCAGCAGCCGCCCGGGTGAAACCGTGGTGGAAATCCTGCTGGGCTGACCGACGGCCCGGCCCAGCCGGCGGTGACTACCGCGCGGTGACCTGCGCGTAGGCCCAGCTCAGCCAGGGCAGCAGGGCCTGCAGGTCGCTCGCCTCGACCGTGGCACCGCACCAGATGCGCAGACCGGCCGGCGC
>JAVBYK010000146.1 GCA_030824095.1 bacterium | reverse complement strand
TCCTGCTCCAGGGACACATCAAACCACATGCCGCGCTGGAAGCCTTGTGCCTGGGCGTCAAAGGTGTCGATGGCGCCAAACTGACGGGCGGCGCGCCGCTCGTCCAGCTGCTGCAGGGCGGCCTTGCCGTCCTGCTCTTCCAGCGCCGCAGAGCCGGTCTCCTGCGGTGCAGGTTGGGTCAGGCGGATCGCCAGGGTGTGGGTTGAAATCAGCCGGCGGGTGAAGGTGGCACGTGGTTTGCCATTCCACTCGATCGTGTCCAGCCCCAGGTTGATGCTCCGCACCATGTCGGGCAACACGGCCACCAGTTCGCGGCGTTGCTCGGAGGTGGTCTTGGGCTGCACTGACCAGATCAGCTGCTCCATGGTAGTGACGGCCTGGGCATGCTGGACCTCACGGGTGCTCTCGTCCATGGTGGCACGCGCCAGCACTTCGCGCCACTGCGTGGTCAGGAATGGCAACAGGAAGGGTGCCAGCGGCTGATCCTTGGACAGCGCCTGAATGCGCTCATGGATCAGCTCGTCGGCCTGCGACAGGGCCTGCTCCCAGGTCTCGCCCTTGTGCTCTTTCTGGGCGACGGGCTCAACCCGCGCCTGGGCCTGCTGCTCGGACTCAAACAGGAATTCCGTGAACTCGCGCAGCAGGTCGACGAACAAAGCGAGGTCGTCTTCAAATTCGGTCAACACCCGCTGAACGGTGTGCTCGATGCGCAGGTACAGCGGGTCGTTTTCGCCCTTTTCAGGCACCCATGCCACCGATGCACCGGCCAGGGTATCGACCAGGCGGCGCGCCGGGTGCTGGTCAGAGAGGAAGAAGTCGCGGTCGATCATGGCCGCCTTGAGCACCGGAATCTGCAGGCGGCCGATGATGACCTTCATCTGCATCGGAATCGCCTGGTCGGCAAACACAAAGTCAAATACCTCGGCCAGCGCGTCCACCGTGCCCCGGTCCAGCTCGGGTGCGTGGCGAATCTCGTCGCGCTCGCGCATCTGGCGCAACACGTTGTGCTGGCCCAGGTCCTGGCCTTCTTCCCACTGGGGCACGGCCCGGGCGCTGGCACCGGCCTGCAGGTTGCCCAGGTAGCCCATCAGCGCCGGGCTGGCGGCCTCGAACACCGGTCGGGTGTGGACTTCGCTGTCGTCCGCATCTGGCGCCTGCGCGCGCTGCGCGCCGGGCGTCAACCCCAGGCGCTGCAGGAACTGGCGGGCGTGGGCTGCCACCGTGTGCGCCACCGGAGCCAGAGCGCCCCAGGCCGAACGCTGGCCGCCGCCACTGTCCATGGGTGCGAAGCCGGATCGGCCAGCGGCCTCACCGCCCAAGGGGGCGGCATGCGATGCGCCGGCCTGCGGGGCACCATCCAGTGCAGCCGGTCTTGAGGCTGCACCCAGGGGCACGTGCCCACTGGCGCCCTGCTTGATGCGCAGGGCACGCTGGGCCGGCACCCCGGCCTTGATCAGTGTCTGATTCAACTCGGTATACAGCGGCGCCAGGTCCAGGAAGGACGCTGGCGTGAAAGACTCCACCAGATCCTGCGTGGCCTGCGGGTCGAATTCGCACAGGTCCCAGGCGGCCACAAAGGCACGCAACAGCACCACGGGCTGGAATGGGTTGTCGTGGATGGACGTGGTTTCTCTGCCGAACAGCACACTCAGACGCTGCGTCAGGGGTTCCAGAACGGTTTCATAGCGCGCACCAAAGCGCTGGGCCACCCGGTCGAGCAGCAGCACGCGCTCCACCTCGCCCACATCGATCAGACTCAGGCTCATGCCATGCACCGCGTCATCGGCAGCAGAAGGCTTGGCCGGGCGCACCTGTTCGGGCAGGATGCTGGACAACTCGTCCGCCAGCCCATTAGCCAGGGACTTCTGCAGGGCACGGTTGAACTGGGGACCGTAGCGCCCCAACAGCGCGTGGGCGGAACGCAGGTTCTGCCCCTGCCCCAAGGAAGGCCGGTCGTCCACCAGCTCCATCAGGCGAGCACGCACCATCTCCACCAGCTTGGCATCGTTGCGGGTGAAGTAGGCCAGGGTCTGGGTCATCAGCGCACGCACCAATTGAATCTTCTGGCTGGAGGGGGAATGCTCGCGTGTCACGGGTGGTGCCTGTCGGAAAAAGGGGTCTGACTGCCAAAGATTGTGGTTCATTTACCTCTTCGGTCCAGCACCCCACGCGCCAACGGCCGCGATTTCACGGCAAACAAGCGGCAAAAACTGTAAGAAGTTGTAAAAACAGGGGCCAAAGCCCCTGCTACTCAGGCCAGCAAGCGCGAGGACTTGGGCACGTGGGCGATCAGAAACTCCATCTGGTCCGCCAGGATGCGGCGGTTGCGCAGGATGAAGTCTTCCCACAGGCTGGGAACATAGGGCGTGTAGAGCAGCGGCATGTGCGCCTGCTCGGGCGTGCGGTGGCTCTTGCGGTGGTTGCAGGGCCGGCACGCCGTGACCACGTTCATCCAGGTGTCCACCCCGTTCTGGGCGAAGGGAATGATGTGCTCCCGGGTCAGATCGCTCTCGTGGAAGCGGTTTCCGCAGTAGGCGCACACATAGCGGTCACGCTCGAACAGCTTGCCATTGGTCAGGCCGGGACGCAGGTTGAAAGGATTGATGTTGGGGACGCCGCGGGTGCCGATGATGCTGTTGACGCGGATGATGGACTGCAACCCGGTCACCGCGTTGTGCCCCCCGTGGAACACGGCCACCTCGCCGCCGGCCTCCCAGCGGACCTCGTCCGACGCATAGTAAATGACCGCCTGTTCCAGCGATATCCACGATTGCGGCAGCCCTTGGGCCGACAGTTTCAAGACTTTCAAAACACGCCTCCTGTAACGGTTACAACAACCACACACCGGAAATGCACATCTCTGCAGCCCCTGCCACCATGAGGGTGGCGCGCTGCTGCGTCACAATATACCCTCTTTCCGTGACAAATTCGCTTCA
>JAVBYK010000242.1 GCA_030824095.1 bacterium | reverse complement strand
ACCAGGGTCAGCGTGCCAAACAGCAGGATCAGCACCAGGGTCACCTTGTGAAGGGCCTGCAGCTTGCGGTCTATGCCATAGATCAGGGCCATTTGCAGCACCGTGGCTGCCATCAGGACGGCGGTACCCACATAGATGTCGTACAGCTTGTAGGCGCCAAAGAACAGCAGGATGGGAAAGAAATCGATCAGTATTTTCATGCAGGGCTGAAGTGTAACGAGGCCGAGTTCATGCAGTAGCGCAGGCCGGTGTCGGTGGGGCCATCGTCAAACAGGTGGCCCAGGTGGGCGCCGCAGTGGCCGCACAAGGCCTCCACACGCACCATGCCGTGGGTTTTGTCAGTGCGGGTGGCAACGGCTCCGTCAGCGATGGCCGCATCAAAGCTGGGCCAGCCGCAGCCGGCGTCGAATTTGGTGTTCGACGTGAACAGCGGTTTGTCGCAGCAGATGCAGTGGTAGGTTCCGTCACGGAAGTTGTCGGCGTATTTGCCGGTGAATGGGCGCTCGGTGGCGGCGTGGCGGGTGACTTCAAAGGCATGGGGCTCGGCACCCCTGCTTTGCAGGATGGCTTTCCACTCGTCGTCGGTCTTGGTGATGGGGTTGGTCATGGTGTCTCCACGGTGGTGGGGTCAGGAACTGCAACTGATGGCAATGCCGGCGGCCCAGTCGGGCGGGAAGCCGGCGAACGATTCCAACTCCGGGTGTTCGTCAAACGGATGCTCCAGCACCTGCAGCAATTGCCCCAGCACGGAGAAATCCTTGCGCTGCGCAGCTTGGATGGCCAATTCTCCCAAATGGTTCCGCAGCACGTACTTGGGATTGCTCTTCAGCATCAAATTGGCTGCTAGCCCTCGTGGAATATGCGCAAGATGCTCTGAATATTGTAGCAGCCAGGGGTCAATGCCATCGCGGTCCAAAAACAGGTCCAGCACCGGCTCTTGCTCTGACTGCGCGTCTTGTGCCACCCAGTGGCTCAGGCGGCGCCAGAAGATGTTGTAGTCCACGCGCTGTTCGGCCAGCAGGCGCAGCAAGTCTTCGGCCAGTGCGCGCTGGCCGTCGCGCACCTCGGGGAAGCCCAGCTTGGTGGCCATGCAGGCGTCAAAGGCCTGCGGAAATACCGTCTTGAAGGTCTCCAGTGCAGCAATCGCCAGTTCCTGCTCCTCAACCAGCGGCAGCAGGGCATGGCCCAGGCAATACAGGTTCCAGTAGGCCACGTTGGGCTGTTTGTAGAAGGCGTAGCGGCCCTGGTTGTCCGAGTGGTTGCAGATGTGGCCGGGGTCGAATCCGTCCAGAAACTGGAATGGGCCGTAGTCAATGGTCAGACCCAGGATACTCATGTTGTCGGTATTCATGACGCCATGGCAAAAGCCCACGGCCTGCCACTGGGCGACCATGCGCGCCGTGCGCTCGGTAACCGCCTGCAGGAAATTGGCATAAGGGTTGCCATTGAGCCGGCTGTCCTGGCGGCACTGCGGGTAGAAGCGGTCGATGACGTAATCCGCCAACTGGCGCAGTTGCGCGTGCAGGTCGTGGTGGCAGAAGTGCTCGAAGTGCCCAAAGCGGATGAAGCTGGGCGCCAGCCGCGTGACCACGGCGGCGGTTTCGGGCTGCTCGCGGTAGACCGGGTGGTCCGAGCCGATGACACACAAGGCCCGGGTGGTGGGGATGCCCAGTGCGTGCATGGCCTCGCTGCACAGGAATTCGCGGATGCTGGAGCGCAGCACGGCGCGACCATCGCCCATGCGGGAGTACGGCGTCAGGCCCGAGCCTTTGAGCTGGATCTCCTGCGCGCTGGCGGTGTGCCCGGCGGGCGGCTGCAGCTCGCCCAGCAGGGCTGCGCGGCCATCCCCCAGTTGTCCGGCCCAGACGCCGAACTGGTGGCCGCTGTAGACGCTGGACAGGGGCTGTGCGCCATCCGGCACCTGATTGCCCACCAGAAAGTCCAGCCAGGCGGGGGATTGCAGGGCGTCAGGACCCAACCCCAGCAGGCGGGCTGCTTGCGCGCTGTGGCCGACCATGTAGGGTGCTGCCAGCGGTTGCAGGCGCATGGGGGTGTAGAAATCGGGTCCCAGTGCGGCAAAGCTGTTGTTCCAGCGCCATCCGGGTTCGAGCCCGGGCGCTCCGGAAGAGGTGTCATGCATGCCGGTATTGTCTGGCAGCCTGCGCAAACCCGGGGGCAGCAGGGTTATGCCGGATCCCCGGTTGGCAACGGTTACTCCAGCAGGCCGGCCAGGGCGGTGTCGTCCAGCACCTTGATGCGGTTCAGGGCCAGGCTGATCAGGCCACGCTCCTGCAGCGCGTTGAGTGCGCGGTTGGCGGTCTGGCGTGACATGCCGGCCAGGTTGGCCAGTTCGTCCTGGGTCAGGTTGAGCTGGCGGGAGTGGCTCCAGAACAGGCGGCTCAGCGACAGGGCGATGCGCTGTTCCGGACTGCGGGTGCGTCCGGCCTCAATCATCGCCATGGCCTGGGACAGCCGCAGGTTCATGCAGGCCACCAGGTGCTGGTTGAAGGCCAGGTTGCTGGCAAACAGCTCGTGGAACACCTTGCTGGGAAGGCACAGCAGAACCGTGTCCCGCAGGGCGATCACTTCGTAGCGGCGCAGCTCATTCTTCAGCACCGCGCCCTCGCCAAACCAGTCCCCGGCGGAAACCCCCAGAAAGTCGGATCGGCGTCCGCCCGAGCTGCGCCCGGAAATCTTGATCAAACCCTCCACCACGCCATACCAGCCCTGCGTGCGCTCGTGGGCCGGCAGGATGATCTGGCCACGTGGCGCGGTCAGCGTAAACACCTGGGTCGTAATGGCCGCCTGCTGCGGGGCCGGCAACGCCACAAACCAGGACTGGGATGCGAGAAAACGTTGGATGGGCTGGCTGGAAACGGAGAACATGGCCCTATTGGACCATGGACGCCGGGGTGCCTTGGTTCTGCGACAGGCGCTTGCGGTAGGC
>JAVBYK010000381.1 GCA_030824095.1 bacterium | reverse complement strand
CGTCAATTTAGAAAGTCTCCCAATCCGATTCGCTGGTGGCCGCCGCAGCCTTGGGTGCTGCCGGTGCAGCCAATGGTGCGGGTGGTTTGGTGGGGGCTGCTGCCTTCTGCCCAGACGCACTGTGACCCCGTGCTGCCGCACCTTTGGGGACACCACCGGCTCGGCGGTCAGGGCCTTTGAAGTTGCTGGCCTGGGCCGGGTGGGTGCGCACTTTGGCCTGTGGCAGGGCGCTCAGGCTGCCCGAGTCGCCCGCTCCCAGTTTGAAGACCGCCACGGTTTGGACCAGGTCTTGCGCCTGGGATTTGAGGCTGCTGGCTGCTGCGGCCATTTCTTCGACCAGGGCCGCGTTCTGTTGGGTGGCTTGGTCCATTTGGGTAACCGCTTCTCCGACTTGGCTGACACCCAGGCTTTGTTCGTTGCTGGCCGCGCTGATTTCTCCCATGATGTCGGTCACGCGTTTGATGGAGGTGACCACTTCGGTCATGGTGATGCCCGCCTGATCGACCAGGGTGGTGCCTTGTTCGACCCGCTCGACGCTGGTGTTGATGAGGCTCTTGATTTCTTTGGCGGCTTCGGCGCTGCGCCCGGCCAGGGAGCGCACTTCGCTGGCGACCACGGCAAAACCGCGGCCCTGTTCCCCGGCGCGGGCGGCTTCGACCGCAGCGTTCAGGGCCAGGATGTTGGTCTGGAAGGCGATGCCGTCGATCACGCTGATGATGTCGCTGATTTTGCGGCTGGCTTCGTTGATGCCCTTCATGGTGTCCACCACTTGGGCCACCACCTCGCCGCCTTGCACCGCCACGGTGCTGGCGCTCATGGCGAGTTGGTTGGCCTGGCGGGCGTTGTCCGCGTTTTGTTTGACCGTGGAGCTGAGTTCTTCCATGGAAGCCGCGGTTTGCTGCAGCGCGCTGGCCTGGCTTTCGGTGCGGCTGGACAGGTCGTTGTTGCCTTGGGCGATTTCGGCGCTGGCGGTGGCGACCGACTCCGATCCCTGGCGGACGCGCTGGACCACACCAACCAGGCTGGCCTGCATTCTGGCCAGGGCTCGCAGCAGGTGGGCGATCTCATCCTTGCCGTCTTGGGGCAGGGTCTGGCTCAGATCACCTTCACCGAACCGTTGCGCGGCGTTGCTGGCCAGGTCAATGCCTTTGGCAATGCCGCGTGAGATGCTCCAACTGGCGAACACGGCAATGCCAATGCACAAGGCCAGCAGCACGCCGCCCACCAGGTAGAGCTGGCTGAAGAGCGCGTCAATGGCTGCGCGGGTTTCGCGAACGTTGGTGAGTTGGCCGTCCACCAAGGCCTGGGTGACGCGAATGTAGTCTGCCGTGGCGGGCACCAGCTTGTCACGCACCAGCGCCTGGGTGGCGGCTTCGTCGCCTGTTGCTTTCAGGGCGTTGGCCTGCTCGCGGATCGCCAACCAGGCTTTTCGGACCTCGCCCACCGCTTGGGCGCGCTGGAGGGAGGCTTCGTTTTTTGCCAATTCCAGGAATTTTTTTTGCGTCGCCGTGGTCTCGACACTGGTGGCCGCCATGTCGGCCTTGAAAAACTCAAACATGGCGGGGCCTGGTGAATACGCCGCAGCCAAAGAACGCGCGGAGTTCTGACGAACGTCTGCCTGCCATTTGTCTGCCAAGTCCAGCAGCACCATCTCGGTTTCCATCATTGCGGTGGCCTGCGACACCTGTTGTATTCGCCATCCGGTGAAGGCTGACAACACCAGAAAAGCAAAGGTGATGACAAAAAAACCAAGACTCAAGCGGGTGGATATCTTGAGGGAATCCATGGCGTACTCCAGCAAAGGGTGGCGTGCTCATCATAAATGCAAAAACATTCCTTTTTGTAGGGCTAATACCGGTTGCGCCGCCAGAAAAACCTATTGGTGGGGCTGCCGCGGCGCCTGGACACAGGCTGGTATTCGCACGGAACTCTTGCGCGAGATCGCTTGCCGCAAAATTTGATGCGCATCAATATGTCTAAGATAAACTTAGACAATACTCTTGCTTTCCAGTGCTTGCGATGTGCTGGCTTCCGGTATCGACAGGCACTCCATGATCACTATTGGCGCGGTTTCCAGGCAAACCGGCATTTCCGCAGCAACGCTGAGAAAGTGGGAGGAGCGCTATGGATTTCCGGTTCCTCTGCGCACGCAGGGTGGGCAACGGGTCTTCAGTGCCCAGGACCTGGGTGCCCTGGTCGAAGTCTCCCGGCGGATTGCCGCTGGGCAGCGCGCCGGCACTGCGATACGAGCCGCCAGGGCTCCCCTGGAGCCGCATGGGGCGGGACAGACGACAGACCGGCCCACGGCGCCCGATGTTGCAAAAGCCCTGGATCTGCTGCAACACAACGAACTGGGGCAACTGGAGCGCCTGATTGCCGGCCAGCTAGCCGCCGCTGATGTCTGGCAGTTCTCCCGCGATTTCGCCATACCCCTGATGGAGACTGTCGGTTGCCTGTGGCAGCAGGGCAGTCTGGCGGTCTACCAAGAGCATCTCTTTACCAGCACCTTCCAGGGCGTTCTGAGTCGGGCCTTGCCGGGCCTGACACGCGCACCATCCGGCGGGCTGCGGGTGCTGC
Source organism: bacterium (assembly GCA_030824095.1). Lineage (GTDB taxonomy): Bacteria > Pseudomonadota > Gammaproteobacteria > Burkholderiales > Burkholderiaceae_C > Allorhodoferax. The sequence continues at coordinate 382 of JAVBYK010000381.1, read as the reverse complement.
TGGCCTCACCGGCTGGAGAGATGCACACCCTCGCACTGGTGTTGATCAACGCCTTGCTGTGTGAAGCCGGCATCGCCACCACGTTTTTGCAGGGCAGCCTGCCAGCCGCAGAAATTGCCAGCGCCGTGCGGTCGCTGGGCGCCCATGTCGTGGCTCTGTCGGCGAGCGTGGCCTGCCCACCCAAGTTGCTCAAGCTGGAACTGGAAAGCCTGCGCGCACGAATCGACCCTGGCGTGCGGGTCTGGGTGGGAGGGGCCGGCACACGCCGAATTTCGTCGTGCATGGCGGGCATTGAGGTCGTGCCGTCCATTGCCGACGCACTGCAGCAGCTCAAAACAATGGACAACCATGTCCTCACGATCGTTGGAACGCAGAAGGAAAA
>JAVBYK010000208.1 GCA_030824095.1 bacterium | reverse complement strand
TTGTGGCCGGGGGTGTCGAGCAGGTTGATGACGTGGTCGCGGTAGACCATCTGCATCACGCTGGAGGCCACCGAGATGCCGCGCTGCTTCTCGATCTCCATCCAGTCGGAGGTGGCATGGCGGCTGGCCTTGCGCGCCTTCACGCTGCCGGCGATCTGGATCGCGCCCGAGAACAGCAGCAGCTTTTCGGTCAGCGTGGTCTTGCCGGCGTCCGGGTGGGAAATGATGGCGAACGTGCGGCGGCGGCGGGTTTCGGCGAGAAATGACACAGGGAATTCCAGAAGGTGGTTCGGGTGCAGGCAGGGTCTGCCGCACCGCGCGGGCGTTCGCCCGGAAGGGGCGGATTTTACCGGAGGCCGTCCAAGCCCCGGGTTTGCTACTTCGGTTGGTCCAGGTAGCCGCGGTAGAGCTGGTCTTCGTCCAGGATGTGGTTGCGCAACCAGTCGCGCAGGAAGTTGAGAATGCGTTCCCCCACCTGCGTGCGGCGGCGGTGGATGAAATCCTCCCGCACATCGGCAATCCATTTGCTGAAGCCCTGGTGGATGCGCCTGTGCTTTTCCAGGTCGGGGTAGCCGGCGTCGGCCATCAGCTGCTCTTCAAAATAGAAGTGGAAGGACGCGTAGCTGATCAGCTCATCAATGATCATGGCCACCAGCGGGCGGTCGTTCTGGCTTTCGGCCGTGGCAAGCTGGTTGATGGTGTCCATCAGGATCATGTGCTGCTCGTCAATGTGCGCATTGCCCACGCTCATCGAGTCCGTCCACTGCACCAGCGAAACCGCTTCGCGCTGGCGTATCACTTCCACAAACGCGTCTGTCACGGCGGGGTCAAATTGCGTGCCGCGTTGTTGGGCAATGTGTGAAACCGCGCGTTCGGAGGTCCACGGCGCCTTGTAGGGCCGGCGCGACATCAGCGCATCAAAGACGTCGGCAATGGCACAGATGCGCCCGGCCAGCGGGATGTCCTCACCGGCCAGGCCGGCGGGGTAGCCGCTGCCGTCATACCACTCGTGGTGGGTCAGGGCGATGTCGGCGCCAATGCGCAGGTAGATGCTGTCACCCATCGTCAGGTGCGCCTGCTGCAGCAACCGGGCACCCACGGCGGCGTGCAGCATCATGGTCTTGCGCTCGTCGTCGGTCAGGGGCCCTGGCTTGAGCAGGATGCGGTCGGGCGAGGAAATCTTGCCGACATCGTGCAGGATGCTGGCGATGCGCACCTGTTCGACATAGCTGTCATCCACGATGTCGGGGAACTCGCCGTTGGCCCTGAGTCGCTGGGCAATCTGGCCCACCAGCCGGGCCACCCGCAGCACGTGCACGCCGGTGTCGGTGTCGCGGTGCTCGGCAAAGTTGGCCATCGCCACCACGGTGGCCTTGGCGGTGCGCTGGACTTCTTCCAGCGCGCGGCCTTCGCGGGTGACGTCGAGGTAGGTGTAGACATAACCACCGGTCGCCAGTGGCACGGCGGCTACGCTGAGCAGGACCCCGTTGGGCCGCACGCGTTTGATGCGGTAGGGCTCGCCGGCCGCCATGGCTTTGAGCCGTTCGGCCACAAAGTCTTCGGTGTCGCCCTGTTCCGCAAATTCGCCGCGGGCGTGCAGATAGGCCAGCAGGTCGCTGTAGGGCCTGCCGACGAACCGGTCCTCGCCGTCAATCTCCAGCAGGTGGCGATAGGCCCGGTTGTGCTGGCGCACCAGCAGATTCTGGTCGAGCCAGAGAAAGCCCTGGTCCATGGCGTCCAGAGCGTGGTTGATATGGTCGTCTCGGGGCTGCAGTGCGGCTGGGGCCATGGCGAAAGACTTCGTTGCGTCGTCGTTTGCACGGCCGGGCGATACCCCAAAGCGGGTCGCTGGAAGGCCGAAGTGCGACCATCCTACGGCGGGTATCCCCTCGGATTCCGGATTCTTACTGTGTGTTGACCAAGATCAACTTCCGGGGCTTGCCCGGGCTAACCGACTTCGGTGTGGCGGGCATACATCTTCTGCATGCCGCCAATCCAGCGTTCGTAGTCCTGGCCCTTGTTGCGGAAATACTGCGCCACCTCGGGATGCGGCAGCACCAGGAATTGGCCGTTGCCCATGGTGGTGACCACTTCCTGGGCCACCGCTTCGGGCGCGAGGATGCCGTTCACCGCTGCGGAGCCGCCGTCGGTGCCAGCCGTCATGTCGGTCTGCACCGACTGCGGGCACAGGCAGGCCACCTGCACGCCCTTGCGGCCATAGGCAATGCGCAGCCATTCGGCAAAGGCCACTGCCGCGTGTTTGGTCACCGCGTAGGCGGGAGATTCCACAATCGTCAACAGCCCGGCGGCAGACGCCGTGACCATGAAGAAGCCGCTGCCGCGCGCCACCATCTCGGGCACCACGGCGCGGGCGGCCCACAGGTGGGCCATGCTGTGGACTTCCCACATCTTGTTCCACAGGGCGTCTTCCAGGTCCAGGCCGCCCATGCGCCCCAGGATGCCGGCATTGGAGATGTAGGCATCGACCTGGCCATAGTGTTCCCGCGTGGTGGCGATCAGGGCCTGGATGTCGGCCTCCTGGCTCACATCGCAGCGCACCGCCAGGCCGTTGATTTCGGCGGCCACGGCCTGGGCGCGCTCCAGATTCAGGTCGGCCACGACCACGGCGCGCGCACCGTCGGCTGCAAAGCGCTGTGCAATGCTGCGGCCAATGCCGCTGGCGCCACCGGTGACGATGGCAACTTTGTCTCGGATGTCCATGGAGTGCTCCTTTAAGGGAGGTGAGTGTCCAGGCTTCTGCTGTCCTGGTCAGCCACGCAGGTGACACCTGAAAGGCCCATGTTTGGTGTCTGGATCAAGGCTCCGTATAATCCGGGGTTTTCGAGGAGCGTTGCAGTTCACCCCCGGTGAACGAGGCTCGGAACACGCGGACCCCACGGGGCTGCGCTAGTCAACGACGCTCACCCACTGTTCTGTGTGGTGAGCCCATTCCCCCGGTTT
>JAVBYK010000511.1 GCA_030824095.1 bacterium | reverse complement strand
CCGATGACCGCCACCGCCACTGCCATGGGCATGACGGCGCGGAAAAAACGTTCCTTCACATCCATCTTGCGCACCATGTAGTCGGCGGCATAGAGCAGCACGGCAAACTTGGCCAGCTCGGAAGGCTGAAAACTCAGCGGTCCGACCGAGATCCACCGCCGCGCGCCGTACACCACCTTGCCCACGCCGGGAATCAGTACCGCAATCAGCAGCACCAGCGACGCCACGAACAGCCAGGGCGCATATTTCTCCCAGGTAGCAACCGGAACCTGGAAGGCGATCAGGGCCGCCACGAAGGCCGTGGCAACCCACAGCGCATGGCGCACCAGGAAATAGGTGTGGGTGTACTTGGCGAACCTGGGGTTGTCTGGCATCGCAATCGATGCCGAATACACCATCACCATGCCCCACAGCAACAAGGCCACCACAATCCAGGCCAGGGTCTGGTCGAATCCACGCGCTTGTGGCACGCTGCTGCTGGCCGCAAACGAGCCCCGCCCACCCAGGCGCACCGGCAAGGCAGCGCTACCCGATGGCAGACGCTTCGCAAACCAGCCCGACAGGGTTTGGCCCATCACGCTCATGCGGCCCCCTCCATGTCCACACCGCGGGACTGCGCCAACTCACGCACCGCCGCACAGAACGCGCGGGCGCGGTGCTCGTAGTTGTCAAACATGTCAAAGCTGGCACAGGCCGGGGACATCAGCACCGCGTCACCCGCATGCGCACGCTGGTTGGCCAGTTGCACAGCGGCCTCCATAGACTCGGCGTCCAGCACGGGCACGTCGGTGCCGGCGATGGCTTCGCGAATCAGCGGGGCATCCCGCCCGATCAGCACGGCCGCGCGCGCATAGCGCGCCAGCGGTGCGGCCAGCGGCGAAAAGTCCTGACCCTTGCCCTCGCCGCCCAAAATGATCACGACCTTGCGCTCGGCACCCAGCCCCTGCAGCGCTGCCACGGTTGCGCCGACGTTGGTGCCCTTGCTGTCGTCAAAGAACTCCACGTCATTGAGGATGCCCACAGGCTCCACACGGTGCGGTTCGCCACGGTATTCGCGTAGTCCGAAAAGAATGCTGCCCAACGTGCAACCTGCCACCGAGCACAGGGCCAGTGCGGCCAGCGCATTGCTGGCGTTGTGACGGCCCCGGATGCGCAGAGCGTCGGCGGGCATTAGTCGCTGGAAATGCAACTCTTCATCATCGCCCTTTCGCTTCTTGCGGGTCTCATCAGCCTCCAGTGCACGCACCAGCCAGACCATGCCATTGACCTCTTCCATGCCAAAGTCACCAGGACGCTGGGGCATGTCGCTTCCGAAGGTGATGTGGGAACGCACCACCGGGCGCTGCAGCTTGGCGCGCAGGGGCTCGGGCAACATGGCCATAACGGCAGCATCGTCACGGTTGAGCACCATCATGCCGTGCTGGCCAAAGATGCGGGCCTTGGCCGCTGCGTACGCTGGCATGCTCCCATGCCAGTCCAGGTGGTCTTGCGTCACATTCAGCACCACGGCGGCCGTGGGCTCGAAGCCGGTGACGCCGTCGAGCTGGAAGCTGGACAGTTCCAGCACCCAGACCTCGGGCAAAGTGTTGGCATCCAGATGAGCCGACAGGGTATCCAGCAGGGTTGGTCCGATGTTGCCGGCCACAGCCACGGTCTTGCCATCATGGGCCACCAGTTGCCCCGTCAGGGAGGTTACGGTGGTCTTGCCGTTGGTGCCGGTGATTGCCAGCACCGCCGGGGCATAAGCGCGGGAGGAACGCAACGCCGCCAAAGCCATCGCATACAGGCTCAGCTCACCGCCCACGTGAATCCCCACAGCCTGCGCCGCATCCACCACGGGCGCAACGTCCTGCGGACTCAGTCCTGGCGAGCGGTACACCGCATGCAGGCCCTGGCCGTCGACCAGGGCGGCATTGAAAGCACCCGAAACAAATTGCACATCCGGCAGTTCCCGCTGCAGTGTGGCCAGTTGGGGTGGCGCGGCGCGCGTATCGGCAACCGTCACACGGGCCGCACCGGTGCGCACGCACCAGCGCGCCATGGCCAGACCGGAGGCACCCAATCCGAGAATCAGCACGTTGAGCCCGGCCAGCGGCAGCAGTGGCGCCGTCTCATCCACTTCTACGGATTCCGGCTGTACCGCCTGGGGTTCACTTGGCACGGCTTCAGCCGGGGCGGGCGGCGCCTTGTCTGCCTGCGTCTCGGCAAAGATCTGCGCAACGAACGCAGCCGCGTCGCGGGCAGCCGTCAGGGTCGTGGGCAGTCCACGCGCTGGCGCTTCTGGCACGGCCGCGACCACAGGTTCCAGCGGCGGTTGGTCCGGCGCATCCGGCGCGCGCAGCTCTCCACCATCGTCCGTCACCGGCTGTTGGGGGCTTTCGCCAAGGGGGTTCAGGTCGTCGGGATTCATCGCAGTTTCAGGGTGGACAGGCCCACGAGGCACAGCAGCATGGTGATGATCCAGAAGCGAACCACCACCTGGGTTTCTTTCCATCCGCTCTTCTCGAAGTGGTGGTGCAGCGGAGCCATCTTCAGCAAACGCCGCCCTTCGCCATAGCGCTTCTTGGTGAACTTGAAGTAGCTCACCTGCAGCATCACGGACAGAGCCTCCACGACGAAGATGCCACCCATGATGGCCAGCACAATTTCCTGGCGCACGATGATGGCAATGGTGCCCAGCGCCGCACCCAGCGCCAATGCGCCCACGTCCCCCATGAACACCTGGGCCGGATGGGTGTTGAACCACAGGAAGGCCAGGCCCGCGCCGGCCATCGCGGCACAGAAGACCATCAGTTCGCCCGAGCCGGGAATATGGGGAAAGAACAGGTACTTGGAATACACGGCACTGCCGGTCACATAGGCAAACACGCCCAGCGCCGAGCCCACCAGCACCACCGGCATGATGGCCAGGCCGTCCAGGCCATCGGTCAGGTTCACCGCGTTGCTGGAGCCCACGATCACCAGATA
>JAVBYK010000032.1 GCA_030824095.1 bacterium | reverse complement strand
GCAATCGCGGTGCCCACGCCAATGCCCCAGGCGTAGGCCGCCTGCTGCACGCGGCCCGCTTCCTTGAGCGCAATCATCACGCCGGAGTAGAACTTTTCCCAGACACGCGGCACGGCGGTGAACACGGTGGGCGCGATTTCGCGCACGTTTTCCGGAATGGTTTCCGGGTTTTCAACAAAATTGAGTTTGGCACCGGTGTAGAGCGCGAAGTATTCGCCACCCATGCGTTCGGCAATGTGGCACAGCGGCAGAAAGCACATGCGCTCATCACGCTCGTCCTGTGCCACCAGGGTGTTGTAGCCCTGCACCGTGAACACCAGGCCTTGGTGCAGGTGCATGGCGCCCTTGGGCTTGCCCGTGGTGCCCGAGGTGTAGACCAGGATGGCCAGGTCACCCGGCTGGCAGCTGGCGACGCGCTGCTCCAATGCGCCGGCGTGCTTCACCGCGTAGTCGCGCCCCAGCGCGCGCAGCGCCTCCAGGCTGATGACGCCGGGGTCGCTCAGATCACGCAGGCCCTCCATGTCAAACACCACGATCTTGCGCAGGCCCGGCAATTGGGCACGCACTTCCAGCGCCTTGTCCAACTGCTCGTCGTCCTCCACAAACAGGATCGTGGTGCGCGAGTCTTCGCACAGGTAGTGCACTTGCGATGGGGCATCGGTGGGGTAGATGCCATTGGAGACACCGCCGGCTGACAGCACGGCGAGGTCGGCAAACACCCATTCCACCACCGTGTTGGCCAGAATGGAGGCGCATTCACCTTTGGCAAAGCCCAGGCTCAACAAGCCATTGCCGATCTCGCGCACGGCATCGGCCGTCTGGTTCCAGGTCCAGCTTCGCCACAGGCCCAGGTGCTTTTGCCGCATCCAGACGCTGGGGCCGCGCTGGGCCACGGCGTTCCAGAACATGGCGGGAATGGTGTCGCCCGGCATGACGATGTCATGGCAGGGTTTTATCGAAGAGGTGTCCCAAAGTCCGCTCATGGTTTACCGCCAGTTCTTTTTCTTTTTCCAGCGCCGCTCGCCACGCACGCCGTCTTCCTTCATGCCAAGGTAGAACTCCTTGATGTCGTCCTTCTCGCGCAGGTGGGCGCAGGTGTCTTCCATGACGATGCGGCCGTTCTCCAGCACGTAGCCGTAGTCGGATGCGTTCAGTGCCATGTTGGCGTTCTGTTCCACCAGCAGGATGGTGGTGCCACGCTCGCGGTTGATGCGCACCACGATCTCGAAGATTTCCTTGGTGAGCTTGGGCGATAGGCCCAGGCTGGGCTCATCGAGCAGGATGAGATCCGGATTGGCCATGAGCGCGCGTGAGATGGCCAGCATCTGCTGCTGCCCGCCGGAGAGCAGGCCGGCGTCCTGGTGGGAGCGCTCCTCCAGGATGGGGAAGTAGCGGTACACCGCCTCCAGATCGTGCGCCACGCCGTCGCGGTCCGAACGGGTGTAGGCGCCCATCAGCAGGTTGTCGCGCACGGAGAGCAGAGGGAACACCTCACGCCCCTCTGGCACATGGGACAGGCCCTGCTGCACGATCCGGGCGGGGTCCTGCGCGGTGATGTCTTCGCCCTTGAACTCAATGGAGCCCTTGCGCGGATCGATGATGCCCGAGATGGTCTTCAAAATCGTGGTCTTGCCTGCGCCGTTGGAGCCCAGCACGGTGGCGATCTCGCTGCGCCGAACCTGCAGGCTGACGCCCCGAATGGCCTTGATGGGGCCGTAGGCGCTCTCCACGTTCAGGAGCTTGAGCACCGGTTGGTCGCTGATGGGAGGAGGTGTCGTGCTCATGCCTGTCCACCCTCCACGCTGACGGACTCGTGGTCCGGCTGACCGCTGACCTTGCGGCGCAGTGACGATACGTCGTCGATGGAACCCAGGTAGGCTTCAATCACGCCGGGGTCGGTCTGCACCTCGCGCGGTGTGCCCATGGCCAGCATTTCGCCCTGGTTCATGGCCAGCACCCGGTCCGATACTTTGGACACCAGACTCATGTCGTGCTCCACCATCAGCACGGTGATGCCCAGCTCGTGCTTGATGTCCTGAATCCAGAATGCCATGTCATCGGTTTCCTCCACGTTCAGGCCGCTGGAGGGTTCGTCGAGCAGCAGCAGCCTGGGTTCGGTGCACAGGGCGCGGGCCATTTCCACCACCTTGCGCACACCGTAGGGCAGGCCGGCGACAAAGGAGTCGCGGTAGTGCTGGAGGTTGAGGAACTCAATGACCTCTTCGGCCTTCTCGCGGGCCTTGAGTTCGGTTTCGCGCGCCTTGCGCGTGAAGAACAGGTCTTGCCACAGGCTGGTCTCACGATGCGTGTGGCGACCGATCAGCAGGTTGTGCAAGACGGATGCGTGTTCAAACAGTTCGATGTTCTGGAAGGTGCGCGCGATGCCCAGCGAGGCCACGTTCTGCGGCGGCTGCTCGGTGAGCTTGAGCATGCCTTTGGGGCCGAGATAGCTGATCTCACCCATGGTGGGTGTGTAGATGCGGCTGATCAGGTTGAACACGGTGGTCTTGCCCGCACCATTTGGGCCGATCAGCGTGAAGACCTCGCCCTGCTTGACGTCAAAACTCACGTTGTTGACGGCGAGCACGCCACCAAAGCGCACGCTCAGGTTCTTGGCAGAAAGAAGGATTTCAGTCATAGATTGAACGCCGCAGGGCCGCCCCAAGGCGTGAGGGCCCCCTCGGGGGGCAGCGTAGTACACGAAGTGACAAGCGTGGGGGTCATTTCAGGCGGTCCGATTTCTGGAAGGACTTCTGCCGCTTGAACATGCCCTTGCGGTAGAACGGAAACATCTGCAAGTAGGTGCGGATCTTCAGCCAGCGTCCGTACAGGCCCATGGGCTCAAACAGCACAAAGGCAATCAGAACCAGCCCGTAGACCAGGCCCTGCAAACCGGGGGCCTGGCCCACGGCGGCGGGCAGGTAATCCTTGATCATGGAAATCGCCTGCGGCATGGAGATCAGGAAGATGGC
>JAVBYK010000195.1 GCA_030824095.1 bacterium | reverse complement strand
TATCCGCCATGCGGGTGCTGGTGGTCGACGATCACACCAGTGACCGCAAGATCCTGCACCGTTTCCTGTCCTCCTGGAATCTCCGCAATGACGGTGCCGCCAATGGAGAAGAAGCACTCAAGCTGATGCGCGATGCGGCCGACATCGGACACCCTTACACCGTGGCGCTGATTGACTATTCGATGCCCACCATGGATGGCTTTGAGCTGGCCGCTGCCGTGCGCTCCAATCGCCAGTTTGATGGCATGCGCCTGGTGATGATGACCGCGCATGACAGAGACACCTTGTGTGACCGGGCCATCAGTGCGGGCTTTGTCGATTGCCTGGCCAAGCCGGTGCAACAGTCAAAACTGTTTGAGAGTCTGTCGGACAACCCCGAGGCGCTGGTGCAATCGGTCAGGCCCGGCCCTGCGGGAGTGCCAGGCCTGGCGACACCCAATCCCACCAATGAGCGCGCGGACCGCCGTCTGATCCTGCTGGCTGAAGACAATCTGATCAACCAGAAGGTCGCCCAGCTGCAGATCAACAAGCTGGGCTATGCATTGCACATCGTCGGCAACGGGCAGGAAGCACTCGACGCGTTGACGGGGCCTTCCGGACACAGCTACTCGGCAGTGTTCATGGATTGCCAGATGCCGGTGATGGATGGCTTCAAGTCCACGATGGCCATTCGCATGGCAGAGACGCAATTGGGCCACGTGCGTATCCCCATCATCGCCATGACGGCCAACGCCATGCAGGGCGACCGGGAGCGCTGCATCGAGGCCGGCATGGATGACTATGTCAGCAAGCCCATTGCCCCAGCCGAGTTGAGCAGGGCACTGGCGCAGTGGGCGGGCTCTCCCATTCTGCGGGGACCCGACGCGCCTGCCGTTTTGGCGGAAACCCCGGAGCCTGCGCCTGAAGCGCCGGCGAAGGCGATTGACTTCGACCGCCTGGAAGAGATGTTGGGCGACGATCCTGACTTGATTCAGAGTCTGTTTGATCTGTATGTCTCTTCCACCGCCAAGCTGTTGAAGAAGCTCGAAGGCGCCATTGCCGCCTGCGATGGGGTGGCAGTGACGGCACTCAGTCACGAAGCCAGGGGAACCAGTGTCAACCTGGGTATCGACCGCATGGCACAACTTGCAGGTCAGCTGGAGGAGGCCTGCGTGGCAACGGATTGGCCTCGTGCCCACATGCTGCACGCTGACATGGAGGCGGCCTTTGTGTTCCTCCAGGCCGCACTGGCTGAGCGCAAGACGGCATACCCGCCCAATGGTCGTGACGTCGGCGTCGTCTAAGCCGAGTCAGGCGCCGGCGCGCGCATGCGCCACCAGCCAGGCAAAGGCGTCGTCCGGCGGGATCGCGCGGCTGAACAGGAAGCCCTGAAAGCTGTCGCAGCCCAGGTCGGCGAGAAAACGTTGTTGCCCCGGTGTTTCCACGCCCTCTGCCACCACGCCCAGGCCCATATTGTGGGCCAGGCCAATGGTGGCGGCGCAGATGGCGGCATCGTTGCTGTCGGTTTCCAGGTCTTGCACAAAGGCACGATCCAGTTTGAGGTAGTCCACAGGCAAGCGCTTAAGGTAGGCCAGGGACGAGTAGCCGGTGCCAAAGTCGTCAATGGCCAGGCGCACCCCGAGCGCGCGAATCGCCCCCAGGCGTTCAATCGACGCCTGCGGGTCCTGCATGGCCACGGACTCGGTGATCTCCAGCGTGAGCGCACTCGGCGGCAAAACACTGTCCTGCAGGGCCTGCGCAATGCGTTCGGGCAAGCGCGCGTTGCGCAACTGGATGGCGCTGAGGTTGACCGCCACGGCCAACTCCGACAGGCCGCGTTGGTGCCAGCCCGCCATGGTGTGGCAGGCGGCGCGCAAGGCCCAATCCCCGATCTCATTGATCAACCCCAGTTCTTCCGCCAGCGTGATGAAGTCGTTGGGAAACACCAGTTCGCCGCCGGGCTTTTGCCAGCGGATCAGGGCCTCCACACCGATGGCGCGTTGCCCTCCCATATCCAGCTGCGGCTGGTAATGCAGCACAAACTGCTGCTGTGTGACTGCTTCACGCAAGTCCCGCTCCAGCTGCTGGCGCCTGGCGGTCGCGGCCATCATCGCAGCATCGAAGAAGTGGTACACCCCCTTGCCCGCGTTCTTGGCGTGGTACATGGCAATGTCGGCACTCTGCATGAGCGCGCCCCGGTCGTTTCCATCCTGTGGGTAGAAGCAGATGCCAATCGAAACCGAGGGCCGCAAAGCCTGACCGCCCAGCGCGATGGGATGGCTGAGTGATTCGATGATCTTGGACGCCACCGACGTGGCGTCCTGCGGATCATCCAGGTCCGCCAGCACCACCACGAATTCGTCCCCACCGATGCGGGCCACGATGTCGTTGTCGCGCACCGTGGTGCTCAGGCGCCGGGCGACTTCGCACAGGTACTGGTCACCAATGCCATGGCCCAGCGTGTCGTTGACCGCCTTGAAGTTGTCCATGTCCAGAAACATCACGGCCAGGCGCCGTTCGTGGCGGCGTGCGTCGGCCACCAGCTGGTCCAGCCGCGCCTCCAGCGTGTAACGGTTGGATAGCCCGGTCAAGGTATCCCGGTGGGCCAGGCGTTCAATCGCCTCGGCGGCGTGGTGCTGCTCGGTGACATCGGTGTAGATGGTGACAAAGCTGCCGTCGGCCAGCGGCAGGCCGCGTACGTCCAGGATGGTGCCGTTCGGGCGGGTGCGCTTGAAATGGTGGGGCTGGTGCTGACGTGCGCGCGCCAGCAGTTGCTGAACCTGCGCCTCGGCGTCCCCCGCGCCGTATTCGCCACGCGCGGCGTTGTACCGAAAGAATCGTTCCAGCGTCGGGTTGTCCTCAAACAGCTCCGGTGGAAAGTCCAGCAGGCGGGCATATTCCCGGTTGTAGACCAGCAGACGCTGGTCCGCACCAAACAGCGTGACGCCACCCGGGATGTTGTCCACCAGGGTCTGGAACACCTCGCTCTGGTGGCGCA
>JAVBYK010000378.1 GCA_030824095.1 bacterium | reverse complement strand
GACCCGGACATTGTGGATGCCTTCCTGGCGTTGACTGAACAGTTCCAGGCAGTGGCCCAGCGCTATGCGGACAGCGACGCCGATCTGGCGCACAAGGCAGAGACCCTCAAGGTCATCACTGGCTGATCCAGTTTTGGGAAATCCATGAACAGCATATCGGCTTACTTTGCCTTGCATCGGCGTGTGGCATGGGCCACGGTGGCCGCGATCAGCCTGGTGGTTGCACTGGTGGCGGGCTGGCTTGACCTGCGCGCACGCGAGCAACTGGTGGTGTCCCAGCTGCAGACCGAGGCACGGCGCAGCAGCATCGAGATCATGTCGACCACGCTCAATGGCAACCTGATGGGTTCCATCACCTTGCTGGGGCTGATTGATACCGCCATCAAGCAGGAAGCTTCCGGCGGTCTGCTGTCGCAGGACGCCGACATCTTGGGCACGCTGTCGGCCGTGGGCGGATCGTTTGGCGCCGAAGGCGTCTTCATCGTCGGCCAGGACGGAGTCGTCAAGACCTCGTGGGACCGTATCAACAAACCATCCACGGGCCTGGATGTTCGCTTTCGGCCCTATTACAAGATGGCCATGCAGGGCAAGACCAGTGTCTATGCCGCCATCAGCATGGCGCGCGGGGATCGGGCCCTGTATTTCACGGCACCGGTATTTGCCGAGCGGGCCAAGTCCCGTACCGGCGTCGGTGGTGTCGTGGCCCGTACCGATTTGTCCCAGGTGGATGCCGTGCTGAACGAGCGTTTTGACCGGGCCATGCTGCTGTCTCCCCAGGGTGTGGTCTTTGCCAGTAGCCACACCCCCTGGTTGGGCATGATTGACGGTGCGCCGGATGCCACACGGCTGGCCGCGATTCGGGAACTCAAGCAGTTCGGCAAGATGTTCGAGGAGCGGGAACCAATCCCGTTGCCGGTGGTTGCGCGCAACGGTACGCAGACGGTGTCTGGCCTACGCTTTGGCCTGGGCGTGGCCGAGGTGGACTGGAACGATCCCTCCGGGCCTTGGAAGCTGGTGTTGATGTCCGACCTGTCCGTTGCCGTTCCGTGGACCCTTTCCGCGATGACAGCCGGCGCCGCGGCCGTTTTGGCGCTCTTGCTGGGGTGGATGTGGTTGCACCTGCTGCAGGGGCGCCATGCCCAGGTCCTGGCCAATCTGCGCCTGCAGGCCTACGCCGATCAGCAAGAAGCCCACGCGGCCTACCGGACCCGGCTGGCCGGTGTCTCCGTGCGCTTGCAGCGGTGTGGTTCACTGGCCGAGTTGGCGCAGGTCTTCCTGCATGAGGTGCGCGATATGTTGGGTGCGATGCAGGGTGTGTTGTATGTGTCGGATCCGTCGTCCCCCCAGTTGTTGCAGTTGGCCGGCTCGGCAGCTTGCGCCGAGGAGCCCGCTGAAACGCTCGCGCTGGGCGATGGGCTGCTTGGGCAGTGTGCACTGGAGCGACAGTCTCTGGTGATTGACAGGCCTCCACAGGGCCTGGGACGGGTGCGGTCAGCCCTGGGCAACAGCGAAGCGGCATCCATTCTGTTGTCCCCCTTGTTGGTGCAGGACCGCCTGGTTGGCGTGCTGGAGCTGGCCCTGCTGAAGAAGGCCGATGATCTGCCCCGGGACCAACTGGATGAATTGGTATCACTGCTCGCCAACAGTGTGGAAATTCTGCGGCGCAACCTGCAATTGCGGCAAATTGCACCGGATACCGCAGCCTCATCGGGGTCCATCCCATGAAAGCCCTTTTGTCCGCGTTGGAACGACGCTCGCTGGTCAGCAAGTTGCTGCTGGGATTTGCCTTCCTGCTGTTGTTGTCCGTTTTGATTGGTGCCCATAGCCTGAAAACCCAGCTGGCACTAAGCGAACAGGTGCAGCAAACCTATGAGGCCGATCTGTTGGGCGTGTCCAATGCCAAGGACGTGCAGATCGACTACTTGCGCATGGGACAAGCCCTGCGCCAGGCCCTGGTCGCACCGGATGTGGAGCGCCGTGAACAGGCGCTCGCGCAGGCAGCCGAGGCGGAAGCGCGCATGCGCAAGGAATTGGAAGAACTGCGCCCCCGCACATTCCGGTCAGATGGCAAGGCAGCGTTGGCCCGGTTTGACGACGAGTTTGAACGCTTCAAACGGCATGTGGACAAGGTCGTCGTCCTGATGCGGGATGCAAAATTCAACGAAGCCATGGCGCGGATCAATTCGGACGAGTTCCAGAGTTCCGGCATGGCTGCTGCTTCGACCATTGCCCAGGTGGTCCGAACCAAGGAAGAGGGCGCACGCCAGGGAACCGAAGCAGCAAACCGGTTGGCCCATGACAACACGCGTTTCACAATCCTCTTGATACTCGGCGGCGTGGGTTTTGGTGTCCTGATGGCCTGGCTGATCGTGCAGTCCATACGCAGACCGTCCGAGCGCGTGCGTGTGGCGGTTGAAACCCTTGCGCGGGGCGATTTGGATGTTGACGTTCCCCATGGCGACTACGCCAACGAGATCGGTGGACTGGCGCGGGCGGTTCAGGTCCTGCAGACCGGCGCACGCCAGATTGAGGGGCAAAGCTGGCTCAAATCGAACCTGGCGCTATTGTCCAATGCCCTGCAGACGGCAACCACCTTTGCCGAGCTGAGCCAGACGCTGTTCAGCACCATTGCGCCCCTGCTCAAGGTCGGTCATGGAGCCTTGTTTGTGCATGAGGAAGACCATCGCCGACTGCGGCTGCTGGGGGGCTATGCCTACCGGCGACGCAAGAGCCTGGACCAGTACTTTGCATTGGGGCAGGGACTGGTCGGGCAATGTGCCATGGAGCGCACGCCCATTTACCTGAGCGAACCGCCTGCGGACTATGTGTCCATAGGGTCCAGCCTGGGCGAGGCCACGCCGCGGTCCATCGTGGTGCTGCCGGTCTTGCGCAACGAACGGCTGCTGGGCGTGCTGGAGCTGGCCACTTTCGACGATTTTGGTGCCCGAGAAGAGGCGCTGCTGGATGCGCTGTTGCCCATT
>JAVBYK010000305.1 GCA_030824095.1 bacterium | reverse complement strand
GGAGAAGGTGCTGGAAGCCGGCATGTGGGACCACATTGCCAAGCCCCTCAATGTGGGAGAGATGTTTGCCACCATCGCCAAGTGGATCAAGCCCAAGAACGCTCCTGAAACGATAGCTACAAACCCAACAATTACGAGGGCTGATGGCCAGTTTGATGCCAAACCACTTGGCCAGACAGCCGGTGCAGCCGCCGTGACGGGAGCACCTATTGGCCTGTCTGCCTTGGTGGGCATCGACAGCAAGGCCGGTCTGGCCACGGCCATGGGCAATGAGAAGCTGTACACCCGGCTGCTGGTGAAGTTCCTGCATTCACAAGCCGACTTTGCTGCACTGTTTGCGTCCGCCCGCGCGGACGCCGACCCCACGGCCGCAGCCCGGGCCGCCCACAACCTCAAGGGCACAGCCGGCAATATCGGGGCCAAGGGCGTGCAGGCCGCCGCAGCGGAGCTGGAGCATGCCTGCGAAGAAGCGGTGCTGGACGAGGCCAGGATTGACGGCCTGCTGCAGCGTGCCCTGCAAGCCCTGGCGCCCGTGGTGCAGGGGCTGCAGGCATTTGCCAGCCAGAGTGCGGTGCCGGATGCGCCTGCGCCACAGGCGCCTGCCTCGGGCAACATGGCCGTCGCCCTGGACCGGCTGGAGAGCCTGCTGCGCGACAGCAATGTGGAGGCAGCCGATGCACTGGACGTGGTGCTGAAACGCGCCAGGGGAACGCCGTTGGAGCACAATCTTGACCAGGTGGCCGCGGCGGTCGAGTCGTTCGACTTCGATGCTGCGGTTGTCGCCCTGCGGCAGGCAAGAGAGCAGGCCACCCCGATTTGAAAGCAATGTATGAACCACAAACCAGCCCTGGGACTTCGCCAGTATTCCCGCATACCGTTCAAGGCCGACGTGCTGCTGCATGTACATGCCGGCACCATCAAGGTCCACCTGGTTGACATCGCCCTCAAGGGTGCACTGGTGCGCACCGATATTCCCATGGCGCTGGTGCTGCAGGAACCCTGTCGCCTGGTGCTGCCATTGGCCGACAGTGGGGAGGGCGTGGTGATGATTGGCCACGTCGTGCACCTGGAGCGCGACCACGTGGGCATTGCCTGCGAAAACATGGACTTGACCAGTCTGACGCGTCTGCGCCGGCTCATCGAACTCAACACCGGAGACTCCGAGCTGATGGACCGCGAGCTGTCGCACTTGTTCGCCTGAGGCAGGTTGCAGAAACAATATCCCGCCGGGCCTGTGAGGAAACGATAAGGCCGCTAATATGGCCGCATCAGGCGGCCTATGTCCGCCCGAACATACCAACAATGGCTATCAGTGCACCCCATGGGTGCCGCAGGGAAGGGTGGGCATGTTTCGTCTTGCTATGGGTTGTCTTGCAATGCTGTGCATCAGCGCAGGCGTGGCCGAGGCTCAGCCTCAACCCGCAGCGATGGGTGCGGGCTTTGCGTCGATTGCGGTGCAGGCGATCTACCCGCCGCTCAAGCCCAACGGCTCGGCCGACGATGCCCTGGCCACTGGCCGGGTGCGCAGTGAGCTCTACACCATGGCAGCGCGGGCCAGCAAACCCTGGCGCGTCGCATTTTTGTTTCCGCACCTGAAAGACCCCTACTGGATAGGCTGCAACTACGGGCTGGTCAGCGAATCCCGGCGCCTGGGTATTGCGGTCGACGTGTTCACCGCCGAGGGCTATGACGACCTGGTGGGCCAGCTACGCCAGATGGATGAGGCCGTGACCGCCCGCTATGACGCCATCGTGCTGTCGCCCTTGAGCCTGACGGCCAACAATGCCTCCATTGCCAAGGCCCGCGCGGCCGGCATTCCGGTGTTCGAGCTGGCCAATGACAGCACCAGCGACGACCTGACCATCAAGGTCACCACCTCGCTCAAGGGCATGGGCTTTGACGCCACGCAGTGGGTGATCCGCGATGCGCAGCGCCGGGGGTTGAAGGCCATCAACATTGCTCTGCTGCCCGGGCCAGTCGATGCAGGCTGGGTCAAGGGTGAGGTCGATGGCACTTTGGAAGCCGTGCGCAAGTCACCCATCACGGTCAACATCCTGGACATCCAGTACGGTGACAGCGACCGCATCGTCCAGACCCGCCTGGCGGCACAGATGCTGGCGGAACACGGCAAGGCACTGGACTATCTGCTGGGTTGCACAGGCTGCGCACCTGCCGCCGTACTGCCGGTGAAAGAAGCCGGGCTGCATGGCAAGGTGCGCATCGTGGCCTATGACCTGACGCGGGAAATTGTGGGCATGATCCGCAGTGGTGCCATTGCCGCAGCTGCCGATACCCGGGGCGTCAGCCAGGCGCGCGTGGTGACCAATGCCGTCGTCAACTTCCTGGAGCGCCGCACCAGCCAGACGCCTCACACGATACTGGTGAAACTGGGCCTGGTGGACCGCTCCGGTCTGGCCAGCTATCCGTTTGATGCATCGGCCGCGCCGGACGGCTATGTACCGGTGCTGTCGGTATCGACCGCCGGCAGGCGCTGACGCGGGCCATGCGTATCCATCGGCTCAGGGACACGTTGCTGCTCGGTGCGGTGGTGATTGCCGTCGTGGTGGCGCTGGCATCCATGCTGGCGGTCTCGGTGGTCATCCGCCAGCAGCACCTGGACCAGTCCAATGCGGTGCTGACCAAGGCCTCCCGTGTCATTGATGAAAGCCTGAACGACCGCAAGGCCAGCCTGCTGGCCGCGTCGCGCCAGTTGGCAGCGCAAAAGAACCTGGGCTCCACGCTGTGGTATCTGGCGCAGTATGCGCAGTCCGGCCTGGAACGCGAGACACTGCTCAACACCTACCAGCACCTGGTGCGAGAGACCTACCAGCTCGGTCGTGTCGCCCGGCTGTCCAGGGCAACGATCTACGACGCCAGCGGCAATCTGGTCACATTTGCCGTGGTGGACGGCAAGGACGAGGTGGTCGGCTTTGTCGAGCGCACGCCCACGAACGTCTTCCAGCTGGCAACACTGCGGGACGGCCA
>JAVBYK010000033.1 GCA_030824095.1 bacterium | reverse complement strand
GAGCGCGCCGCTGCGCTGGGCTATGCGGCGCTGGCCATCACGGACGAATGCTCGGTGGCGGGCGTGGTGCGTGCCCACGTGGAGGCCAAGGCGCGTGAGCTGAAGCTGCTGCTGGGTGCAGAGTTCCACGTTCCGCTGGCGCCTGACGGTCCGTGCTTCACCGCGGTGGTGCTGGCGCACAACCGCCAGGGCTGGGGCAATTTGTGTCAGTTCATCAGCGCGGCGCGGTGTGCGGCACCCAAGGGGCAATACCAGCTGGGCTGGAGCGGGCCACAGAATCAGGCGCTGTGGGCACAGTTGCAGGATTGTGCGGTGCTGTTGGGGTTTTCAGATGCTATCAATATGGAAGCGGCTTATGCAGTATCCACGAGGGCCAGAGGCCTATATGGCTTAAACCTTTGGCTGCTGGCCGAGTCCGCGCTGGGCTGGGACGCCGCGCTGCAACGGGTGCGCCTGCAGCAGCTGGCGCAGTGCACGGGGTTGCCCGTGGTGGCCGCTGGCAATGTGCACCTGCACCGGCGCTCGCGCAAGCCGCTGCATGACGTGCTGACCGCCGTGCGGCTGGGCGTTCCGGTGGCGCAGTGCGGCTTTGCGCTGCAGCCCAATGCCGAACTGCACCTGCGCAGCCGCGCCCGCCTGGCCGCCCTGCACCCCGGTGAGTGGCTGGCCAACACCCTGGTGGTTGCGCAGCAGTGCCGCTTCACCCTGGACGAGCTGCGCTACGAGTACCCGATGGAGTCCGTGCTGCCCGGCAGCACACCGGCGCAGACGCTGCGCCACTACTGCGAGCAGGGCGCCCGCGAACGCTATCCGCAGGGGGTGCCACAGGAAGTTCTACCGAAGCTGGAGCACGAGTTGGCGCTGATTGCCGACCTGCGCTACGAGATGTATTTCCTCACCGTGCATGACATCGTGCGCTTTGCCCGCAGCCGGGACATCCTGTGCCAGGGGCGTGGTTCGGCTGCCAACTCGGTGGTGTGCTACTGCCTGCACGTGACCGAGGTGGACCCGATGGAGGGCAATCTGATGTTCGAGCGCTTTGTTTCCAAAGAGCGCAACGAGCCGCCGGACATCGACGTGGACTTCGAGCACCAGCGCCGCGAAGAAGTCATCCAGTACATCTACGCCAAGTACGGGCGCGACCGCGCCGCCATCGCCGCCACCGTCATCAGCTACCGCCCGCGCAGTGCGCTGCGCGATGTGGGCCATGCGCTGGAGATTCCCGAGGCGCTGATCAATGCGCTGTCCAAGGAGCACCCCGGCATGTACGACCGCGAGGTGCTGGTGGAGCGGCTGCAGTCTGCTATCGAAAAGATAACTGCTGATCAAGATTCCACGAGGGCCATGGCCGAATTTCCTTCGGAACAACGGCTGCAGCAGTGGCTGGCGCTGGCGATCCAGCTGCAGCGCTTTCCGCGCCACCTGAGCCAGCACGTGGGCGGTTTTGTGCTGACGCAGGGGCCGCTCACGCGCGTGGTGCCGGTGGAAAACGCCGCCATGGCGGAGCGCTCCATCATCCAGTGGGACAAGGACGATCTGGATGCCATGGGACTGATGAAGGTCGACGTGCTGGCCTTGGGGATGCTCAGCGCCATCCGCCGCTGCCTGGCCCTGGTCACCCAGTGGCGCGGACTGCCCCGTCCCATGCGCCTGCAGGACGTGCCGCGCGAAGACGCGGCCACCTACGACATGATCTGCGCCGCCGACACGGTGGGCGTGTTCCAGATCGAGAGCCGTGCTCAGATGAGCATGTTGCCGCGGCTGCAGCCGCGCAGGTTCTACGACCTGGTGGTGGAGGTGGCCATCGTGCGGCCCGGTCCCATCCAGGGCGGCATGGTGCACCCCTACCTGAAGGCACGCAAGAACCCCGAGGCTTATGCATCGCCCTACCCGGATCTGCGCCGGGCGCTGGAGCGCACCCACGGCATCCCCATCTTCCAGGAGCAGGTAATGCAGATCGCGGTGATCGCAGCCGGCTTCACGCCGGGCGAAGCGGACGGGCTGCGCCGCTCCATGGCCGCCTGGAAGCGCCACGGCAATGTCACCAAGTACCACGACCGCCTGGTGGGCGGCATGCTGGAGCGCGGCTACCCGCCCGACTTTGCCGAGGCCATCTTCAAGCAGATGGAGGGCTTTGGCGAATACGGCTTTCCCGAGAGCCACTCCGCCAGCTTTGCCATCCTGGTCTACATCAGCTGCTGGTTGAAGAAGCACGAGCCGGCCTGCTTTCTGGCGGCGATGCTCAACAGCCAGCCGCTGGGCTTTTACGGGCCGGCGCAACTGGTGCAGGATGCCCGGCGCCATGGCGTGGAGGTGCGGCCGGTCGACGTGTCGCACAGCGACTGGGATTGTTCTCTTGAGGCCATGGGGTCAGACCACCGCGATAGCGTGTGCTCTGACCCCATCCGCATAGGTCAACCGGCGATTCACCTCGGTCTGCGCATGGTCAGCGGCTTACGCCAGGACGTGGCCGAGCGCATCACGGCCGAGCGTGCGCTAGCCCCCTTCACCAGCACGCAGGACCTGGCTCTGCGCTGCGGATTGAATGAGGGCGACCTCAAGGCGCTGGCCAGTGCCGATGCCCTGCTGTCCCTGTCCGGCCACCGGCGCCAGCAGGTGTGGGATGCGTCCGCGCTGATTCCGGCGCCCGGCCTGCTCAGGGGCGTGCCGGTGGACGAAGCAAGCCTGCTGTTTGCGCCGGCACAGGAGGGGGAGGAGGTGGTGTTTGACTACGCGGCCGTGGGCCTGACATTGCGCCGCCACCCACTGGCCCTGCTGCGACCACAACTGGCACCCCGACGGATACTGACCGCCGCGCAGATGGCCGACTACCCCAGCGGTCGCCTGGTGCGCGCCTGCGGCATCGTCACCATGCGCCAGCGCCCGCAGACCGCCAAGGGCGTCATCTTTGTCACGCTGGAGGACGAGACCGGCAGTGTCAATGTGATCGTGTGGAAGGCGATCAGGGAGCGCTTCCGCCAGGTGGTCTA
>JAVBYK010000179.1 GCA_030824095.1 bacterium | reverse complement strand
CCCCAAGGCAGTTCGCGCAGGGCTTCAAATTGCAGCTTGTCCAGCAGGTCCTGCACGCGTTCGTCGTCCTGCAGGGCGCCGGCCAGGATGCTGGGAGCCATGATGGTGGCGTCTGCCGCGCCGCTCTTGAGCAGGCGGGCCACGGAGACGGCGTCCACTTCCAGGATCAGGCGGCCCTGCTGGGTGAGCTGGGTGATCAGTTCCTGGTAGGCCGGGCCGTAGTCAAAGCCGCGCACCAGCGCCACCTTGAGGCCTGGGCGGTCCAGCAGCTCCTGCGTGCTTTTGATGGCTGCTCGCCCGGTTCGCAGGGAGATCAGCATGGCGCGGTTCTGGATCAGCGGAATGAAGGTGCCGTGAGCGTCGCGTTTGGGCGTCCGGGTGGCAGGGATCAGCAGGTCGGCACGGCCGGTCTCAAACAGCACCTCCAGCCGGGCGCGCGGCACCGCCGACAGCGTGACCGTGCAGCCGTCCTTGTCGGCCAGGCCGCGCAGCAGGTCGGGGTAGATGCCCTTGATGCTGTCGCCATCGATGAGGACGCTCTGGCCGGTGGCCGACACCGGCACATGGATCACCCGTGAGCATGCGGCTTGCGCCGCCAGCGGCAGCCACGTGCTGACAGTGAGTGCGGCGCAGACAAGGGTTTGCAGTGGCCTGTGCATGAGAAGGGGTCCGTTGAAACAAAACACCAGCGGGGTGGGGAAAGCCTGGGGCCAGTTTAGCGTCGAAACCACCGGCTGCAGGGTTTTCTGCAAAGGCCTACCATGGGCGCGGTTGTTCGATCCGGCGTCCTGCCGGCAGACGTGATGGGCTTCTGCATTTGCCAAATGATTTTATGAAAAGTATGGCTACAGCCCTCGTGAATAGGGCACTTTCAGCTCTCTTTTTGATAGCGATTTCGGTCCCGGCCCAGGCTGCGGACTACGCCGGGCCGCTGTTCGACGCCCACCTGCACTACAACGTGGAGGCCTGGGACGGCCAGAGCGGCCCGCACCCGCCGGCCGATGTGCTGGCGCGCATGCAGAGGAGCGGCGTGCGCGCCATCGTCTCCAACTCCCGCCCCAATGACGGCACCAAACTGCTGGCCGCCAGCCCGCAGGCGCGCCAGGCCGGCGTGACCGTGGTGCCCTTCATCCGCCTGTACCGCAACCGCGCCGATTACGACAGCTGGTTTAAGGACGAGAGCATTTTTGACATGGTGCAGGCCGAGCTGGCGCGTGGCACGGCCGCCGGCCCCTACCGCGGCATCGGAGAGTTCCACCTGTACGACAGCGCCAATGCCAACGGCTCCGTTGCGGCGAAGCTGATGGCGCTGGCCGAGGAAAAAGAACTGGTGGTGCTGGCCCACGTGGACGATGCCGCCATTGAGCTGCTGATGGCCAACACGCCATCCAAGGGCCAGAAGGCGCGGCTGATCTGGGCGCACACCGGCATTGGTGGAGCATCGGTGGAGCGGGTCGAGGCACTGCTGCAGCGCTACCCCGGCTTGATGGGCGAACTGTCCTACCGCCCCGGCCTGACCTGCGCCGCCAGCGACTCCCACGAGCGCCTGTGCCCGGCCTGGCGCGCGCTGTTGCTGAAACACCCAACCCGCTTCCTGATCGGCTCGGACACCTGGATCAACCCGCGCTGGCAGTCCTATGAAGGCACGATGCAGGGCTACCGCGCCTGGCTGGGTGAGCTGCCGTCCGAGGTGGCGCGCGCAATTGGCTGGGGCAATGGGGCGCGGCTGTTGGGGCTGAACCCCTTAGAGAAATGAATCCGGCGCATGCCACCACCGTCAAACACAGGAGAAATGCCATGAATCCACCGTATCAACCCGATGCACAACTCGACCTCTGTTTCACCCGTGTGGTCGATGTGCCAAGGGCTCTTGTCTGGCGTGCCTGGACCGAGCCGGAACTGCTCATGCCCTGGTTCTGCCCCGCGCCATGGAAAACCATTGACTGCGAGATTGACCTGCGTCCGGGCGGTATTTTCCGCACCACCATGCAGTCACCCGAGGGAGCCGAATTTCCCAATATGGGCTGCTACCTGGAGGTCGTACCCAACGAAAAGCTGGTGTGGACCAATGCCCTGCTGCCGGGCTACCGACCCAGCTATGTGCCGGAAAAGTGCGGCACCGATGACACCGGCTTCATGTTCACCGCGATGATCGAACTGGCAGACCACGGGCAAGGCACGCGCTACACCGCCACCGTCATCCATGCGGACGAAGCCGGTCGCAACCGGCACGCTGCGATGGGATTTGAAGACGGTTGGGGCACCGCACTGGATCAACTGGTTGCCATGATCCAGCGGGGAGTCTGAACCAGTCAGACGCGGGCGCGCCGGCGCGGATGGCTATCGCCCGCTGCGCGCCAGGTAGCGTTTGCGCCAGAACAGCACGATCAGCCCCGTGGCAATCACCACCATGATGCCCACGGCCTTCCAGATGCCGGTTTGCTGGTGGATCAGCGGTAGGGCATCGAAATTCATGCCGAAGAAGCCGGTGATCAGGTTCAGCGGCAGGAAGATGGCGGTCAGCACGGTGAGCGTGCGCATGATGTCGTTGGTGCGGCTGCCCTGCACGCTGAAGTGCATCTGCACGGCGGTCTCCACGCTTTGCTCCAGCCGGCGCACGTGGTGCACCACGCGCTCAATGTGTTCGAGCACGTCGCGCGAACGCACCTGCAACAGGTCGCGCTCCCGGTGCGCGGCCGGGGTTTCGGCTTCGGGCCAGGTCTTGACGGCCTCGATCCAGTCCTGCAGCGCGGCGCGCTGGTCTTCGCACACTTCATCCAGATAGTGCAGGGACAGGCGGGCGTCCAGGAGCGAGGCCCAGTTGTTGAAGCGGGTCTTGGGGTTCAGCAGCTCGGTCTGCCAGTGGTCGAGCTGGTGGGTCAGCTCGCGGCGCAGTTCCAGAAAGCCGTCCACCATCTGGTTGACGATGCGCAGCATCAGGTCCGCCGGGCTGGTGGGCAGGCGGGCGCCAGCGGCGTGCGATTCGGCGCTGGATGCCTGCAT
>JAVBYK010000374.1 GCA_030824095.1 bacterium | reverse complement strand
GCCATGCTCATCGGGCCGGTGCGTTTGAAGGCGTATTCCAGGCCGATCTTGGCCTTGCCCCACAGCGAATTGGCCTGGGTGTTGAGCGTGGTGGTGTTGCTGACCTTGAACACCGCGCGGATCTGCAGGTGGTCTTGCAGGTTCTCGCCCACCCCGGGCATGTCCTTCTCCACCTGCACACCCAGGGCCTGCAGGCGGTTGGCCGGGCCCAGGCCGGAGAGCTGCAGGATCTGCGGCGAGCCAATGGCACCGGCACACAGGATGACCTCGCAGCGGGCCGTGGCATCCACCATGCTCTGGCCATCCCAGACCTGCACACCGGTGCAGCGCAGCGGGCTGGTGGCACTGGCCGGCTCCAGCAGCAGCTTGGCCACCTGGGCGCTGTTCCACAGTTCGAAATTGGGGCGGGCGTAGCAGGTGGGGCGCAAAAAGGCCTTGGCCGTGTTCCAGCGCCAGCCGGCCTTCTGGTTGACCTCGAAATAGCCGACACCTTCGTTGTCACCCCGGTTGAAGTCATCGGTGGCCGGAATGCCGGCCTGCACCGCGGCCTGGGCGAAGGCGTCCAGCACGTCCCAGCGCAGGCGCTGCTTTTCCACCCGCCACTCGCCGCCGGCGTTGTGGTGGCGCAGCAGCTGGCGGTACAGGCTACCGTCCTTGTGCATCAGCGCCGGTGCGGTGCCCTTGGCGCCATGGATGGCGTTGGCACCCTTGTAGTGGTCTTCGTGCAGCATGAAGTAGGGCAGGCAGTGGTTCCAGCCCCAGTTGCCGTCGCCCACCAGCTGCGCCCACTGGTCGTAGTCGCGGGCCTGGCCGCGCATGTAGATCATGCCGTTGATGCTGCTGCAGCCGCCCAGCGTCTTGCCGCGCGGGTAGCGCAGTGCTCGGCCGTTCAGGCCGGCATCGGGCTCGGTGTTGTACAGCCAGTCGGTGCGCGGATTGCCGATGCAGTGCAGATAGCCCACCGGAATGTGAATCCAGTGGTAGTCGTCCTTGCGGCCGGCCTCGATCAGCAGCACGCGCTTGGATGCGTCGGCGCTCAGGCGGTTGGCCAGCAGGCAGCCGGCCGTGCCGCCGCCAACAATGATGTAGTCAAACGTGGTTTCGCTCATGCCCCATCGTAAACCACAGACTGCCCCGCCGGCCTGACAGCGCGCCGCCTTGCTCCAGGTCAAAACCCCGGTGTGCGCCAGCGTCCACAGTCATGACAATACGAGGGCCTATGCTTGCCCACTGCTCACCATCTGCGTACAGCACCCACCATGGCCACTGAAATCCCTTCGACCCCGCAATCGCACAACCCTCCGTGGCATCTGCGCGATGGCGTGGAACTGGCGCGCGAGCACGGGGTGGACCCCGAACACGGCCTGCCCCCCGACGAGGTGGCACAGCGCGCCCTTCAGCATGGCCCCAATGCACTGCCCAGCACCGCCAACCGCAGCATCGGGGCCTTGCTGCTGGAGCAGTTCAGCGATTTCATGATTCTGGTGCTGCTCGGCGCAGCCGTGATCTCCGGCCTGGTGGGGGAAGTGGTGGACACGCTGGTGATCCTGGCCATCGTGGTGCTCAACGCGGTGATTGGCCTGGTGCAGGCCTGGCGCGCAGACCAGGCGCTGGCCGCGCTGCAGCGTATGGCGGCATCCCAGGCCACGGTGGTGCGCGGCGGCCAGGTGGAGCAGGTTGCGGCGCACGCCCTGGTGCCGGGTGACATCGTGCTGCTGGAGGCTGGCAACAAGGTCCCCGCCGACCTGCGCCTGCTGCAGATTGCCCAGCTCAAGGTCGATGAGTCCGCCCTGACCGGCGAGTCGGTCACGGTCGACAAGCATGCCGATGTGCTGTCGGGAACAGACCACGGCGTGGGCGACCGGCTCAACATGGCCTTCAAGGGCACCATCGCCACGCATGGCCGCGGGCGCGGCCTGGTGGTGGCCACCGGCATGCAGACCGAGCTGGGCAAGGTTGCAGGCCTGCTGGACCAGGAGAACAACCGCAGCACGCCGCTGCAGTTGCGCCTGGCCGCCTTTGGCAAGCGCGTGGCGCTGGCCGTCATTGCGATCTGCGTGGTGATCTTTGTCGTCGGCGTGTTGCGCGGCGAGGCGCCTTTGCAGATGGTGCTGGTGGCCATCAGCCTGGCGGTGGCCGCCATTCCCGAGGCGCTGCCGGCCGTGGTCACCGTACTGCTGGCGCTGGGCGCGCGCAAGATGGTGTCGTTCAACGCGCTGATCCGGCGCCTGCCGTCGGTGGAGACGCTGGGCTCGGTCACCTTCATCTGCTCCGACAAGACCGGCACGCTGACGCAGAACCGCATGCAGGCCGAGTGCCTGGTGGCGGGGGATGCCGGCGACCAGGCGGCCCCCGGCCAGACCAGCTGGGTGCCTGGCACGGGGCAGCCCGATGCCGACCACCAGGAGTTGCTGCGCGCCGCCGCGCTGTGCAACGACGCGCGGCGCGGCCCCGATGGAAGCTGGGTGGCCGACCCCACCGAGATTGCACTGGCCGAGGTGGCGGCGGGCGCGGGGCTGGACAAGCAGGCGCTGGATGCCCAGTGGCCGCGCGAACACGAGCTGCCGTTTGACGCCAGCCGCAAGCGCATGACCACCTTCCACCGCACCGCCGACGGCCTGGTGGCCTACACCAAGGGCGCGCCCGAATCCGTGCTGCCCCAGTGCGTGGCCCGCTGGCGCGCGCAAGACCGCGATGGAGAAGTCGACGGCGCCACCGTGCCGCTGGACACCAGGGCCTGGCTGGCGCGGGCCGAGGCGCTGGCAGCCCAGGGCCTGCGCGTGCTGGCCCTGGCGCGCCGCAACTATGCGCGTGTGCCCGAGGCCGGTGGCGAGATCGAGGCGCTGGAAAGCGGCCTGTGCTTCATCGGGCTGATCGGCCTGATGGACCCGCCACGGCCCGAGGCCGCCGCCGCCGTGCGTGAGTGCATGGACGCCGGCATCACCCCGGTCATGATCACCGGCGACCACCCCGCCACCGCGCGGGCGATTGCGCTGCGTCTGGG
>JAVBYK010000034.1 GCA_030824095.1 bacterium | reverse complement strand
GACATCCAGTTTGATACGGCCAAGGCCGGCAAGGCAGTGGGCGCTTCTATACTGCCTGCATGACCAACATTGCCGACCTTCGCAAAAGTTACGAACGCGCCGAACTCGACGAAAGCGCCTCCCACGCTGACCCCCTGCAGCAGTTTGACCAGTGGCTGAAAGAGGCCATTGCGTCCGAGGTTCCCGAACCCAATGCCATGACCGTGGCCACGGTGGCCAGCAACCTGCGGCCATCGACCCGCGTGGTGCTGATCAAGGGCTACGACGCGAACGGCATCACCTGGTTCACCAATTTTGATAGCCGCAAGGGCCAGGAACTGGCGGGCAACCCGTTTGCCGCGCTGCAATTCCACTGGGTGGAGCTGGAACGCGTGGTGCGCATCGAAGGCCGGGTCGAGAAGGTCAGCGCCGAAGAAAGCGACGCCTACTTCCACACCCGCCCGCTGGACTCGCGCGTCGGGGCCTGGGCCTCGCCGCAAAGCGCGGTGATTTCCGGGCGCGGAGTGCTGGTGGCCAATGCTGCCAAATACGCAGCGCAATTCCTGCTGCAGCCACCCCGCCCACCGCACTGGGGTGGCTACCGGCTGCAACCGGACCGCTGGGAGTTCTGGCAGGGCCGCAAGAGCCGCCTGCATGACCGCCTGCGCTACACACAGGTTGCAGACGACCAATGGCTGCGCGAGCGGCTGGCTCCTTAAAAGGCGATCTGTAACCCCACCTTCAGGCTGCGCCCCGGCAGCGGTGCGCGTCCCGGCACGGTCTGCGTCAACACCGAGGTGGGTGAATAGGCCAGCACATCCCCGAGATTGTCCGCACGGGCAAACCACAGCAGTTCCGCCGTGCCTGCCTGCTGGCGGTAGCTGAGTGAGGCATTGACCAGCGTATAAGCCTGGCTGGCCGTCTGCCCCACTGGCACCTCGGTCTGCGCCGCCGAGTGGTTGGCATCCAGCCGGGCGCTCCACGGGCCTGCGCCCCACAGCAGCGAGGCCCCCACGCGCAGCGGTGCAATGCGCGGCAGCGCTGAGCCAGTACTGGTGTTGATGGCGCGCACCCAGTCGCTGCGCAGCTCCAGGTCCACGGTGTGGCAAGCATCCAGCAGGCGCAGCTTGCCACCGGCTTCCAGTCCGGTGAAGCGGGCTGTGACCTGGGTGTAAACATATTCCGGCAGCTCCTGATCCCCCCGCAACTGGCCGGTCGCCTCCAATGACAGGTAGTGCGCAAACTGGTTGACGAAGGCGCTGATGGTGAAACTGTTGGCACCGCGCTTCCACTTGGCACCCAGGTCCCAGTTGGTCGACGACTCCAGCGTCGCATCGGGCAGGCCCACCTCATAGGCATGGGTGGCCAGGTGGGGGCCATCGGCAAACAGCTCATAGTCCTTGGGCGCCCGTTCGCTATAGGCCAGGTTGGAGGTGATCTGCCACCGCGGTGCAGCGTTCCACAGCGCGCCCGCTGCGAGACTGCGCGGGCTGAAGGAGCGGCTGGCCGGCACAAAGCGCGCCATCTGCGGATTGCCGTCCGAATCCACCTGCACCGACTCCAGGCGTGCGCCCAGGCTCAGGCGCCCCCAGCTCAGCGGCAATTCCTCAAAGGCAAAAACGGCGGTTTGGGTGGTGCGGCTATAGGGCGCAAACGCCTCTTCACCATCGGCAGAGAAACGCGCGCTCTCGCCCTGCAGACCCAGCACGCCCTGCCAGGCGCCCAGATTGGCGTGGCGCATGACCAGGCGCATATCGTTGCCGCTGTTCTTGAACGTGGTGCCAGGCTCACCCGCATCGTATTCCGTGTGCTGGTAGTCGCTGTGGCTCACGCGCAGCTTGAGGCTCTGTACCCAGCCACCCAGGTGGTCCACGTCCCACTCCAGCGCCGAGCGGTCGGAGCGCATGCCAATGGTTACGCCATCTTCGGCCACCGTGCCGTAATCGGATCGGTGGCTGCTGACCGACGCGCCCAGGCGACTCTGTCCCCAGAACAGCGCGCCACCCCAGGCGCCACCGCGGCTGCTGGCGCCGGAGTTGCAGATGGCGTTCGCCACGGTCGGCGCGCCGGTCTTGCTGCAGGCCAGCGCAATCGGCACGGACACATCGCCCGCATTGCGGCTGAACACGTCGGCATGCAGTGCAAAGCGGTCGGTGCCGGTCTCCAGCAGCGCAGCACCGGAGCGTTCCCCGTTGCCGCTGCTGGCGTCCAGGTTCAGCTTGCCGGAGACACCACCCTTTGCGTCAAACAGGCGCTCCTGCGGGATGCGGTTGTCGATGACGTTGACCACGCCCCCCACGGCGCTGCCGCCATACATCAGCGCGCCGGGGCCACGCAACACCTCGACACGTTCCATGGCAATCGGATCGCTGGGCACGGCGTGGTCGTTGCTCATGCCCGATGCGTCCACGCTGGCACCGCTGTTCTGCAGGATGCGCACGCGGTCGCCATCCAGGCCGCGAATGATGGGCCGGCTGGCGTTGGGGCCGAAATAGCTGCTGCTCACGCCGGGCGTGCCGTCCAGCGTTTCGCCCAGCGTGCTGCGCGACCGCAATAGCAGGCCAGCCCCCGAGTAGGCTTCTGCGGGCGCTATCAAATCGCTAGCGACGTTGGGGTTGCCGGTGACCGTCACCAAGGGCAGCGCACCGCCGGAGCGCCCTGCGGTCTGGCCGTAGACGCACGATGCGGAGAGTGAGGCCAGCGCAATCGCTGACAAATACTGTTTTTTCATGGAAGGTCCGTTGAATCGAGAAAATGCACACGCACCCGCCGGCCCTGCGGGGCCGCGGGAGACATATCAAAGCGGGGATTCAGCGAACGGAAGGAGGGCCACGCGCCTGGAACAGCGCATGCCAACGGGCCACGGCCAGCGCGTGGCTGGCCACCAGCACGGCGGCCGGCAGAGCCAGCACCGCAAGGGCCGGGGCGACACCGGTCAGGGCGTCGCCATGGCTGTGCTGGTCAAAGAACTGACAATCGGCATCGTATTGGTGACCGGCGAACAGGCGCTGCAGCAGGCTGGGCGCC
>JAVBYK010000250.1 GCA_030824095.1 bacterium | reverse complement strand
GTCAGACCCGGCCAGCCGCCTCCGCGCAACAGCGCACCGAGGCACATTTCAAGGCCATCCGCGCGCAGCCCCCCGAGCTGTGGGCCTTCCTCAAGGACATGCCCAAGGGCGGCGATCTGCACAGCCATTTGTCGGGTGCCATCTATGCCGAATCGATGGTCGGCTGGGCGGTTGAAGACGGCCTGTGCGTGGACACCCGGACGCTCACGGTGGTCAAGCCCCCTTGCGATGCCGCCAGCGGCAAGGTGGCCGCCAAGGACGCCCAGCTTGACGGCGTGTTGTATCGCCGCATGATCGACGCCTGGTCCATGCGCAATGCTGAGACATCGGGTCTGAGCGGGCACGACCAGTTTTTCGACAGCTTTGGCAAGTTTGGCTTGTCCAACAAGAACCGCACCGGTGACATGCTGGCCGAGGTTGCGGCGCGCGCCAGCGCGGGGCAGGTCAGCTATCTGGAGCTGATGCTGACCCCCGGTGGGTCTGCCGTATCCAAGGTGGCATCCAAGGCGGGCTGGAACGATGACTTTGCCGCCATGCGGGGGGCCATGCTGGAGAACGGCCTGCCCGAGGCTGCAACAGCCGCCGCCGATGAACTGACCCGCGCCAGCGCCCGCAAGTCCGATCTCCTGCGCTGTGGCACCGCGCAGGCCGAACCCGCCTGCACGGTGACCGTGCGCTACCTCTACCAGGTGCTGCGCGGATTACCGAGGGAGATTGTGTTTGCGCAGATGCTGGCCGGGTTCGAGCTGGCCAGCCGCGCGGACAGCCAGGTTGTCGGATTGAACCTGGTTATGCCGGAAGACGCGCTGGTGCCCATGCGCGATTTCTCGCTGCACATGCGTCTGCTGGACTACCTGCACAGTGTCTACCCCACGGTGCAGGTCACGCTGCACGCCGGGGAACTGGTGCCGGGCCTGGTGCCGCCCGAGGGCCTGCGCTTTCACATCCGCGAGTCGATTGAAAAGGGCCACGCCACGCGCATCGGCCACGGCGTGGCCATCATGCAGGAAGACGATGCGGTGGGTCTGCTGAAGAAAATGGCGCGCGACAAGATCATGGTGGAGATTTGCCTGACCAGCAACACCGGCATTCTGGGTGTGAGCGGCGCACGGCATCCGCTGTCGGCCTACCTGAAGTATGGTGTGCCCACCGCGCTGGCCACCGATGACGAGGGCGTGTCGCGCTCGGAAATGACCCACGAGTACGTGAAGGCGGTGCAGGAGCAGCACGTCAGCTACCGGCAACTCAAGACCATGGCGCGCAACAGCCTGCAGTATGCGTTTGTGGAAGGTGCGCCGCTGTGGAAAGACGTGGAACGCGGCAGGTCCGTGGCTGCCTGCGCCGCGAACCGGCCGGGCGCCAGCAAGACCGGCACGCGTTGCCAGACGTATCTGGAGCAGAACCCCAAGGCCCGATTGCAGTGGCAACTGGAGGACGCGTTCGCCCGGTTCGAGCGCAAATTCTGATTACGCCGCAGGCAAATCCAGAAAATCCAGCACCGCATCCAGGCGCTGGTCGTAGTCACTCAGCGCGTGGTCGCCACCTGGAAGCAGCTTGATGGCAGCGCCGGGGTAGTGGCCCGTCATCTCGCGCCAGTCCAGCACCTCATCGCCCTTGGCAATCACCGCGAAGTAGCGCTCGGGCCGGCTGATGTGGCCAATCTCCTGGGCCAGCAGTTCATCCACGTACGCTGCTTCAAACACAAAGTGCTGCTCGGGGTCGTGCCACACCGTGTGGTCGCCCAGGTGGGCCGCCAGGTCGCGTGCCGGGTGCACGGCCGGGTTGAGCAAGACCGCCTTGCAGCCCCAGCGCTCGGCCAGCCAGGTGGCGTAAAACCCGCCCAGGGACGAGCCCACCACCGCCGTGGTCGCGAGCGGCCAATCCGCTGTTGCGCGCAGCACCTCATCCATGGCTTGCCTGGGCGAGGCGGGCAGGGCGGGGCACAGCCAGGTGACGGACGGATGCCGCTGGGACACGGCGGCCGCAGTCATGCGGGCCTTGGTGGACGCGGGGGACGAGCGAAAGCCGTGAAGGTAGAGCAGGTGGGTGGTGGGCATGGGGTGAGGATAATGCCTTGAATCTTCAGCGAGGCGAATTCCATGGGTCAATGCATTCTGATCACCGGCTGCTCCAGCGGCATAGGCGCGGCCCTGGCGCGCGAATTTCACC
The DNA here is from genome assembly GCA_030824095.1 of bacterium. Lineage (GTDB taxonomy): Bacteria > Pseudomonadota > Gammaproteobacteria > Burkholderiales > Burkholderiaceae_C > Allorhodoferax. The sequence goes on along the minus strand of JAVBYK010000250.1, from coordinate 838 downwards.
GGCGCGGGCACACCGTTTACGCCACGGCGCGGCGATTGGACAGCCTGGCGCCCCTGGCGCTGGTGGGCCTGCGCACGCTGGCGCTGGACGTCAACGACGATGCCAGCATTGCGGCGGCCTTGGCCGTGGTCCAGAGCGAGCAGGGGCGCCTGGACGTGTTGATCAACAACGCCGGGTTTTCGCAGGTGGGCGCGGTGCTGGATTTGCAGCGCGACGACCTGCGGCGCCAGTATGAAACCAACGTGATCGCGCCCATCGCGGTGACGCGGGCTGCGTTGCCCCTGTTGCGTGCCGCGACCCAGAGCCGCGCGGGGCGCTCCACTGGCGCCGTCATTGCCAATGTGGGCAGCATCGTCGGGCTGTTCACCACCCCGTTTGCCGGCGCCTATTGTTCCAGCAAGGCGGCCCTGCATGCCTTGAGTGACGCCTTGCGCATGGAGGTGGCACCGTTTGGCATCCACGTGGTGACGGTGCAACCGGGTGGGGTGCAGTCCAGTTTTGGCGCGCATGCCGAAGCGGCCATTCAACTGCCGTCCGATTCGCTCTATCGGGGCGTAGAAAAGGGCATCCATGCGCGCGCCCAAGCCGGGCAGGTGGGTGCCACGCCGGCGGATGTCTTCGTGGTTCCGGTGGTGGATGCCCTGTTGCACAGCGCGCCCCCGGTGCGCGTGCGGGGCGGCAAGGGCAGCAGGCTGTTTCCGCTGCTCAAGTTGCTGTTGCCGACCCGCCGCTTTGACGCGATTCTGTCGCGCAAATTTGGCTTGAGCGACTGGACGGCTCCCTGATGCTGGACATTGCACGCATCAAGGCCATTACCCTCGACCTGGACGACACACTG